>JBJTUB010000048.1:0-7531 GCA_046080465.1 Vampirovibrionales bacterium
CTCTGAAGGCCAAAGTGGGGTCAAGGGGCAAAGCCCCTTGCACGCAGGGGGATCGCCAAGGGGGACTCTCGTGCAAGAGTCCCCGCTTGGCACCCGCCAGCTAGAGGCGAAAGCACTAAAGAAACTCGAACGGGAGGGTTAAAACCCGTACCCTACAAAGAACTAACCGTTTCTTTGTGGGGGATTGCCACGCTTCGCTCGCAATGACATAGGGGACTTAGGTTTTCATACTTTTGCCCTGAAGAGTCATCCAGAGCAAAAGTATGAAAAAGTTTCAGGCGAGTTGATAACACGGAGTTGATGTGATCTGTTCATCATGTGAAATGGAGGCGTGTACAAAGAGGCACAGTGCCAGATTCCTCATTAAAATGAGACCACTTAAAAACTTAAATAGCGACTCCCTACGCTTGTCGCCTTGTGTCACCTGCGGTGACGTAGAGAGGCCGTTCCTCCCTCTCTAAAACTCTCCCCCCTAGGTTTATTAATGGGGGCTAACGCCCCCATTACCCCCCAAAAAAAAGAAACCGTTTCTTACGCTATTTAAACTGAGAATTGGTATAAGATTAAGATTAGGTGATGAATGAACCCTTGGCTTACAACACCCCCACGTCACCCTGAACCGTGCTTATCCCTTCACGAGCAAGCTTCTCGGCTGGTCACATCAAACTCTTCTCAACAACCGAAAGAACCTCCCACACTGGCAACGCCTCTTTGGCAAGCCACCCCCGCCCCCAAGGAAGCCCCAAGCAAAGGGCCGTGTTGGCAACCTGTAGATGGCATCATTCGGGTGTGTTTCGAGGCTCGTTCGGCTCGTGAACGGCGTTGCCTTCAGCAAGCCTTAGCCCAGTGGAATCAAGCATTTGAAGGAAATCTTCGGCTTGAAGAATACCCCTACAAACAGGGGATAACACACCCTGCCAGCGGGTACGTGGGGATTGCTATTTCCTACAAAGCCTCGCCTACCTTAGGCCGACCGAATGATTTAGGGCATACCGACTCTACTGCACGGCCACAAGAGCTTCAAGCCGCACTGATTCATAGCCACATACAATTGGTGGCACAGCCCTTGATTGATACCCGTTTAACCGAGGCACAACAAACGCAACGGCTAACGGCCACCCTATTACATGAACTAGGACACGCCCTCGGGCTAGAGCATCACCCCAAACCCAGCAGCGTGATGTATTACCGAGGCTGGGCTTCCACGCTATTAAGCAACGATGACACACAGGCGTTGATGGCATTGTATCAGCCCTTTTTCATGCGAGCCACTTGACAAACCTTTCTGTTTTTTTTAAGCTGATGTACATACAATGTTATTTATGTGTGTGTGCTTAATACTGCATGTATCAATTTTGAGGAAACTAGAAGAATGACAGATAAAAAACCCAACACCAGTGGCAGTAATAATCATCAAGACAATTGGCTTGAAGGTTTATCAAAGCTTGTAACAAACCCCGTTAGCGAAGCTATTAAAGGGGTTTTTCAATTTTCTTACTCAAAGTACGGTAGAAACCATTAAGCAGGAAGGTGAGTTTGCTCGCAATAAAGACACTCGTGCCTCTGAACAACGAATCAAAGAGATTGGTGAGAGTGGCCAAACAACAAGAACAGCGATAGAGGTTTCTGGCAAACAGGTTATTCACACTATATTGGGCAGGAGTACTTCTTATTCTAGGTAGCTTTACCTCATGTACGGCGTTTTTTGGCGTTAATCGTTCACCTCAACCAACAACACCTGTACCCAGCCCAGTACATACGCCTAAGCCTACATCGTTAGAAAACTTAAATAAGCCGACTGCTCGTTTGGTCACAGAACTTTCTAAACATGTGTTACAGGCTCCACCTCTCTTCAAGGTGTAAGGTTTCTTTTTTGTTGTTGACTGAACACACTGTTAGAAAAGTACTACTTACATGCAAGCACTCAACAGCCTCCCACCCCCGCCTCTATCTATGCCACGGCAGGGGAGAGTCTTAAAACCTACCGACTCCTTTGATTCCTTAGCCCCACTAGCCTTGCTTGATATTCAAGTACCCTTGCAAGTCATTGATCCTCAAAAACAGTTGCCCCTAGGGCTACGATGGCGAAGCTCTGAAGCAAAACTCACTTGGCAAGCTCCCTATCAACAACAAGCCAAGCAAATTGAAAGCACGCTATTAAAACAGGTACACTCACAAACCCAACGAGCCTTGGAGGCTGTTCCTAAACTTGTACCTCCTGCTTATGCCAAAATCTATCAGCATCTTATTTTAAGTTTGCATGATAATGAATATGGAAATATTACTTCATTTCTTAAAGAACAGCAAAATTATTTAGCCTATTTAACTAGTCGTAAAAGCGTGCTAGAACTTTCATATTTAAAGTTCTCCGACAAGATACATCATTTTTTCGGAGATGCTTACAACAAAACGGCCAGTATCGAAGATGTAGACTCAGCGTATTTGAAGTTTATGCAACGCTTAGAAACTTTTAAAAAGCAATACCCTACGCCATTAACTGCTCAATTAACAAAACAGGTACATACTTTAGCAGAAGCCTATTTACAACGTTTATGGGGTATAACACCAGAAACACTCATAAAACAAACTAATAAAAACTCCTCTTCGATTGCAGTGCAAGCGAAAAATTACAATCCTCTTTATCTCAATAAAATGATAAAAGAGTCTGTTTCATTTGTCTTTTTAGTAACACGTTTAGCCGAATTTACTGAAGCATTATTAAAACTAGAGTATCAAAAGGTAGTTCCTCCTAAAAAGACAACCCTCGAAATGAAACTATTACTGGTATTGGCAGGTATTGTACTTCCCTTGGGCGTTGGCTTATCTCTTTTGGAAGGTTTTAAAGCCCTACCTTCAAAACCTTTACCCGACCCTTCAAAAAATACATCCTCCACCAACACGCCAACGCCCTAGCTTTAACTAGCAATGGCAGTTTGCAACGTTTTTAAAGCATCCCTCTCTGATGCTTAGCTTTTGAATGAAAGGTTTTATTATGTTTCGCTGGTTAGCCCGAATCCTTACCGCTCCTTGGGTTCGAAAAATAAATCAAGAGACGCAAAGCAAAATCAATGAGTTTACCCAATCAACTCAAGCGTGGAAAGATACCTTTGAAAAATCAGAGAGTCTTCAAAATACCAGTAACCCGATTATACGCCAACATATTGATGGCATGGAACCCAGACTCAACCTTGCCAAGGGGGTATTTGTTGTAGGAGCTATTGCTGCTGCTTTTGTTTTTCCAGTAGCCGTGGTAGCTGCGGCAGCAGGATTATACACATTGCATGATATACAAACGACAGGTGAAGCAGCAAGTCATGAGCATCAACAAAGAGTTAAAAATCATTTAAGGGCTATTGATGCTGAATCAAAGAGCATTATTGAAAATATAGTGACTATTACGGCCAAACAAATTGAAGCTCTTATTTCTGTTGTAGCAAACCTATTGAAGGCAACGACCGTGGGGCTTACATTTATCACCAGTAGTTTGTTAGGGGATCATGTTCGACAACACCCCCATTGCTTTACCCTGCCTTCCGTTGACCCAGCCCCGCTGGAACAAACTCTCCAACGGCCACTTAATCAATCCTTACACTGCCTCGCTCAACCAAATCTACCGCTGTGGCGTAGATAGTAGATAAAAGAAATCCGTTTTTTTGTTTGACACAAGCATAGAGTGATAGCCTTGTTGCATAGACGAGCCGCAGAATCTTTTAAAATACTCTAACTTGAATAGCAGGGTTTACCGTATATAATGTAGAAAGTGTTCTGAATCAACGCCCTGCCGTTTGCTTGCTCGTCTATGAAAGTTAAAACACCCGCACCATGAAGTTTTTAAATTTTCTTCCGCAAGAAGATAAGTTCTACGATTTAATTGACACTTTGGCCGTTAGTGCCAACAACGCTAGCGATGCCTTACACCAAGCCTTACAACCAGGAAACGAGGCCAAGCAAGCCGATTACTACAAAGCCTTAGCCACCACACGGCAACAAGCAAAAAAAGCCCTCAATACCTTACAGGCCGAAGTATGCCGTACCTTTATTACCCCCTTTGACCGTGAAGATTTGCAAGAACTAGCCGAGGCTCTCTACAATATTAGCAGTTGCTTGGATGTGATTGGTACTCGTATTCGTCTGCACGATTTAAAGCTACTGGATGGCGATTTTTTATTGTTCACCCACATCTGCTCTAAACAAGCCGAGGTGTTACTCCGCCTTATTAAAGGCTTAAACAGCAGTAGCCAGCCCTCCACCCTGCAAGAGCAAGTCACCGTCTTGTACGAGCTTGAAGATCAAGGCGACCGTGCCTTGCTTGAACTGGAAGTGGCCTTGTTTAACCGTCAACCCACCCCCAGCATTAAAGATGTGGTGGTGCGACGTGATATTTATGCCCAATTTGAATCTGTCACCGATGGCTACCGAGATGCGGCCACCATTGCGTTGCGTATTTTGCTCAAGCATAGTTAGGGTGCACACCAATGTTCGATGCCCTTCCTGTGTTTGACCCTCAGTTTTTACTGTTGGTGCTGATTGTTCTATTGGCGTTGGCCTTTGATTACATTAACGGCTTTCATGATGCGGCTAACGCCATTGCGACGGTGGTTTCTACCCGAGTGCTTTCGCCTAAAGTGGCCGTGTTGTTTGGAGCCGTGCTTAACTTTGCAGGAGCGTTGGCCGGTACAGAAGTCGCTCTTACAATCTCTAAAGGCCTAGTGAATGATAGCCTCATTAGCTTAGAAACGCTGCTGTGTGCCTTGCTGGCCTCCATTGTTTGGAACCTCCTCACGTGGGTGTGGGGCTTGCCCTCCTCGTCTTCTCATGCCTTAATGGGGTCACTCATGGGGGCGGCGGCCTTTTGGGTGGGTTCCGTGGATAACAGCGTCATTCACTGGAACAAGGTGCTGGATAAAGTGGTTACACCCATGTTTAGCTCGCCCATGTTGGGGTTCAGCCTTGGGTTTTTCCTCATGTTAGGGCTAACGTGGCTATTTTATCGCATGAATGTCAACCATATCAACCGTCTCTTCAGTAAACTACAGATTCTTTCGGCTGGGTTTATGGCGTTTCATCACGGTACCAACGATGCTCAAAAATCCATGGGCGTGATTGCCCTCGCCGTGGCCATGTACTACCACATCCCTAAAGAAGAGTTTGCTGTAGGTTGGCAGATTGTGATTCCCTGTGCCATTGCCATTGGCTTAGGAACCATGTCTGGTGGGTGGAAGATTATTCGTACCATTGGCAGTAAAATGATCAAGCTTCAGCCCATCCACGGGTTTGCAGCGGAAACGACGGCCAGTGTTTTGATTGGCTATGCCTCGCACCACGGCATTCCACTTTCTACCACGCATGTGATTACCAGCTCGATTATGGGCGTAGGAGCCACCAAGCGTCTTTCCGCCGTAAAATGGAGCTTGGTGGGTAGCATTCTATGGGCGTGGGTACTCACGATTCCCATTACTTTCTTGCTTTCAGGCGGGTTTGTGTGGGTCTATAAGCAGGTAAAAGCCTTGCTTTTTTAAAAACAGAAAGCAAGCCACTGTATGAAAATTTGCACGGCCTACCCAGTAGCATCCCCACCCCCTTCAGCAAGCCTACGGCAAGGTGTTCTGTATCTACCTATAGAAAAAACGTATACGTTTTTAAAAGTGCTTAAGGGGCTTGTACAATCCTACCCCGCCTACATTGGCTGTTCTAACGTTCTTCATGTCGATGCCACAGGTAGAATGTGGGTCGATTGTTATGTGCCAGGTCAGCGTTCGCAGCATCACACAGCTAGCCCTGATCCTGATCACGATACGAAACTAAAGCTAACCCCACCGTTGCCGTTGCACATTGCGGGTAAGGAAGTAAACATACAACAGGCCTACTATCAATCTACCAAAAAGCTAACCCTAGAAACCCCAGAAGGGGAAACGGCCATCACGTTTGACGTCATTATTTAGATGTTGTAGGAGCCTCTCTACAAATGAGCAACACACTGATTAGCACACTGATTCACATTGTGGAACAACTCTTGTTAAGCGTCATGCACTGGATACATGGCGTGATGGATGCCCTAGGTTATCTAGGGGTGGTGGTACTCATGGCCATCGAATCCTGCAATATCCCCTTGCCTTCAGAAATGATTCTGCCCTATGCTGGGGTGTTGGTACAGCAAGGCACGTTTAACCTGCATTTAGCCGCCCTCGCTGGAGCCTTAGGCTGTGTGGTGGGTAGTTTGCCTTCCTATGCCTTAGGCTACTGGGGGGGCGAAGGGTTTGTACGCCGTTACGGCAAATGGCTACTGATGAGCGAGCATGATTTAGACAAAGCCCAACAGTGGGTGGCTCGTTTTGGCGATTGGACGTTTTTTCTGTGTCGGATGTTGCCCGTGGTTCGTACCTTTATCTCGTTGCCTGCGGGGGTATTTAAAGCCCGCCTACTCCCCTTTATTGTAGGTACCTTTGTAGGTAGCCTGTTTTGGAGCTATGGCCTCATTTGGGTCGGCATTCAGTTTGGCAAAAACATGGCGGTGTTTAAGCATTACTGGCATCAGTTTGATGCGGTGATTGTCGGCGTGTTGTTGGTGTTGGGTGTGTGGTATGTTTGGAAGCACACCGAAGGGTTTCGATCGACTCATCGTAACCCCTAATACCATTTAAAAGATTGAATAGCGACTAGCTGATTTCTAGGAGCTTAGACTCGCAGATGGGTGCGGTGTACAGAGACGACCATAAGCACATCGAGAATCGTAGCGACACCGAAAGCGGCATACGGAATTTAATCTCTTAATTGGTATAACATCTTTTATCCTCCCATACAATATCTCAATCCTGACATATTCAAAGGATGGCTTCAAGGGAGTTTTTCCGTGCCCTCTAAATAATAATACGAAACTAAATCAACGTTAAGTCTGGCGGAATTAAAACTTCAGTAATGGGTATAATTACAGATTTATTTTGAGCTTGCAATGGGGTAGAACCCGTGAAAGCCTGTAAGCCAGTAGCACCTTGGTTAAATAATAAGCTACGATTCCCACCATCGCGTAAAACAGTGGCATCGTTGGAATTCACACTATCAACTAATTGGGGGCTTTTAGATAATTGTAGTCCCCCTTGAGCAACGTGATAGGTTAAAACCTGTTTGAGGGCTTCTGCATTCTCAGGTTTTAATAATTTGTTTAGAATATCAGGCGGTAATGCCGCAAATGCTTCATCAGTAGGTGCAAATACCGTTACAGGGCTTTTACCTTCCAAGCCAACTACCATACCTGCTAATTTGGTATCGCCTAATAACTTGGTTAAGGTTGAAAATTGTGGACTTTTTGTTACAAAATCCACCGCAGTAGGGTTGCTGATGTTAATGTTGGGCGTAGGTCGAGGGGTAGAAAACTGATAAGCCCTTGGCGAAACAGGAGACCCTAAAAGTCAGAGTTCTCGAAGGCGATGCACCGTGGCTGGCAAGTCGGCAGCTAAACGACTCTGTTGATTCGGGCGACTGATTGTGCGGTGTGCGGGCGGTATGAGACGGTTGAATACACTCACAACCCCAT
>JBJTUB010000049.1:0-5946 GCA_046080465.1 Vampirovibrionales bacterium
TGTTTAACGATTGTGCGTAATGGGGTTGTGAGTGTATTCAACCGTCTCATACCGCCCGCACACCGCCGAATCAGTCGCCCGAATCAACAGATTCGTTTAGCTGCCGACTTGCCAGCCACGGTGCATCGACTTCGAGAACTCTGACTTTTAGGGTCTCCTGCCCCTTGCACGCAGGGGGATCGCCAAGGGGGACTCTCGTGCAAGAGTCCCCGCTTGGCATCCGCCAGCTAGAGGCGAAATCACTAAAGAAACGTGAACGTGTGGGTTAAAACCCTCACCCTACAAAGAACTAACCCCGTTTCTTTGTGGGGGACTGCCACGCTTCGCTCGCAATGACATAGGGGGAATGGGGGCGAACGCCCTGGCCTCTCAAAGTCGTCTGAAAGACGACGCGCAACGAGAAAACTAAAAGTGTTCGGAAATAATGGTATTTCACTAGACACGAACTATCTTGCTGTTCATTGATGAAAAAAGCTCTACCCTAAGCCGTTTTATCTCTGGTGTTTGTGGTACAATTGTTGGAGTGTTGTTTCTGTAAAAGCAGGCTTTCTATAGAAGACTCTGCAAAAGCTCTTTACTCCCTCTCCCTTAGGGAGAGGGCTGGGGTGAGGGATTTCACCAACCTAGGTATCGCTTGTGTTTCCCTCATCCTAACCTTCTCCCTAAGGGAGAAGGAACAAATCGAAACCCCTTTGCAGAGTCTTCTATAAGTAACACTTCTTTTTTTAAAAAACCCCTTCTTAGCTCCCCTTGTTGCATTAAAGTAGCCTATCCTATGTCCAATCTTTTAGAAAAATATGTTATTACTGGCGGCCAACGGTTAACGGGTAATGTTCACGTTTCTGGTGCCAAAAACTCGGTGCTAAAGTTAATGGCGGCGGCGTTGCTCACCAATGATGAAGTAACCCTCACCAACGTACCCGCCCTCAGTGATGTTGCCGTGATGAATGCCGTCCTTGCCTCGTTAGGAAGAAAAACAGAACACAGCTCGGGGAGCTTGACTATTTTAGCAGGCAGTTGCACCACCACAGAAGCCCCCTACGAACTGGTCTCAAAAATGCGAGCAAGTTTCGATGTTCTTGGGGCGTTGTTGGGCAAATATGGCGAAGCTCAAGTACCCCTACCTGGGGGATGTTCTATCGGTAAACGTGGGGTAGATCAGCACATCAAAGGGCTAGAAGCCCTTGGAGCCGAATTGACCATGGAACATGGCACGATTCACGCCAAGGCCAGCCAGCTACAAGGGTGTTCTATTACGTTGGATATGCCTAGCGTGGGGGCCACCGAAAACATTTTACTAGCGAGTGTGTTAGCCCAAGGCGTGACTACCTTGTTCAACGCCGCTCAAGAACCTGAAATTGCCGATTTGTGTCATTTTTTAAACGCACTTGGTGCCAATATTCAAGGCATGGGTTCCAGCCAGTTGGTGATTACGGGAGTTTCGCCGCATCAGTTGCACGGTACAACGTATAGCGTGTTGCCTGATAGGATTGAAGCGGCCACGTTTTTGTTGGCCTCGGTAGCCACTGGGGGCGATGTGGTGGTGGAGCGGATGCGACTGAATGATTTAGCCATGCCTGTTGAAAAGCTAATGGCCATGGGAGGTATTATAACCGATTTAGGTTCGGGACGTGTAAGAATCCAAGGCCCAAGCGAGCAACGGCTCAAGGCAACCTCCTATGTAACGAGCTTTTACCCTAGTTTTCCAACAGATTTACAATCGCCGTTTATGGCCGTGTTAAGCGTGGCCGAAGGCGTTAGCATGATTAGCGAAACCATTTACGAAAATCGCTTTAAGCACGTTGGCGAACTAATTCGTATGGGGGCAACTATTCAAGTACAGAATGATGTAGCGATTGTGACGGGGGTGGAGCGTTTATCAGGCGCCTCTGTGAAGGCACATGACCTTCGGGCTGGAGCCGCCATGGTGCTGGCAGGCATGATGGCCGAAGGGGAATCGCAAGTGTTTAACCTGAATCATATTGATAGGGGTTATGAATGCTTCCATGAGAAGTTGGTGAGCTTGGGTGCCTCCATCATTCGTACGCCTTTAAGCGATAAAGAGCACGCACCTGTGCTAGGTATTCTATAATAAACTATAGGAAGCTCTGCAAAAGGGGTTTTCGAGGTTTCTAAGTCCCTCGTTGCGTGTCGTCTTTTAGACGACTTTGAGAGGCCGTTCCTCCCTCTCAAACTCTCCCCCCGTTTTTAAAAAGGGGTTTACGCAACCCGCTTTCAACATTTCATTGCACGCCCGAATGGGCTTTTGCAGAGCCTTCTATAGAGGAATCCCCTAAGCATGATAGACACCGTAAACACACCCCACACGGCACACCCCTTGAGTGATGCTCAACGATGCGAGGCTCTGTGCCAAGCACAACACCATGCCGAACGCTTGTTTGAACGAGTGCTAGAACTCAACTTGGTACGGGCGGGGCAAAGCGAACGCACTATTAGCGATGCTATTTTAGAGCTAGCCACCCAAGAGTTTGGTACACGGCGGTTTTGGCATAAACGCATTGTGCGTAGTGGCCCCAATACGTTGCACCCCTATAAGGAAAATCCACCCGATAGAACCTTGCTGGAAGATGACATTGTCTTTTTAGATTTTGGCCCCGTTTTTGAACAGTGGGAGGCCGATTTAGGCATTGCCTTGGTGCTGGGGCAGGATGCTCGTAAGCATCAACTGGTGGCCGATACTCATGCTGCGTGGAAACAAGCATCGGCGTATTATCAAGCCCACCCTACCCTTACAGGTGCCGAACTCTATGCCTATTGCCAACAGCTAGCCACTCATTATGGTTGGGTGTACGGTGGCCCGTATGCGGGGCATTTGGTGGGCGAGTTTCCGCATGAAAAGATTTTAGGCGATGATATTCCGAACTACATTCACCCTAACAATCACGCCCCCATGAATACCCCCGACGCCAACGGTCAACAACGATTTTGGATTTTAGAGATGCACTTTGTCGATACTACGCAACAAATAGGGGCGTTTATAGAAAAAGGACTAAACTTCGGGGTATTCACCCCCGCAATGAGGGGTGTTGAGTCTGTTTCGTAAAACGGGGGCGTTCGCCCTTGCAATGAAGCACCGAAAGCTAGCTTCGTAAAACGGCGAGTCGATACTGCGTTTCGATGGGTGTTCACCGTAGGGATGAATTCTATCCGCCAGCCCAAGCCCATTCCACCCCACAAAAGTTATCAGATAATCGTTTTTAAAAAGGTTTTGATATGTGTCAAACAAACGATACACTGTTACACCCTGATGTAAAACAATGGTTAAAACTACCCTATACCCAAGCTGCCTTACTATTGGTGATTCAAGCACTGGGGCAGTTTTTAGAGTCGCTATTGGTGAATCTGTGTTCAGGCGTTAATAATAAAGAACTGTATCAACTGGCCTTAATAAAAACACTCGATACAAAAATAGACGATGTAACAACAGATCCTCTAGCAGAACGTAAAAAACTCTATGCCTTCCTTGGCATTACAGAAAAAGAACGTGAACAACGCTTGAAGCAGTTACTTCAAGAAAAGTTAAACTATAACCTAAAAAACTTAATAAACTTAAACGATCCTTTTAAACTACCCGAACGTAACTTACTTCCCTTAGAAGAAGCAAGTATGATTGATATTCCTAAAACAAAATCTGTAGATATTTATGATCAAACCATTCAAACATTTTTAAAAAATATAGACTTCTGTTTAAACGAAACTACGGGTATTAAAAAAGGCTTATTGGGCATAGTACGGGATGACTACTTTGTAGATATGCAAGCCTTTTGTAGCGAAACCCAACCGTTCACTGCCCAAAAAGCACACCTACTCACCCAGAGTAACCTTTTTTATTGTCGGCTAGATTCGCTCAGAACCCTACGCAATTATTTAAAACATCCTGATGATAAAACTCTTAAAAAACAAACCCTAACTGACTGCTTGTACCTCATGTTTCGGCTGGTGCCTTTTCAACTACTGCAAGGGGTGGAAGATTCGTTGAAAGTAAAAGAAGTAGCTACAGAAAGCGAAGAAATCAAGCAACTTTTGAAAGAGATAGATCGTTACCGTCAGGATGCCAAGCAGGCCATTCGTTCAACCTTTAACTTGGATACCGCTAAAGAGGAACGACGCGAACGCTTTAAAACACACCATCGCTTGACTCCTATTGAACGAAGAAACCAACAACTAAAAGATAGCAAACTAAAAGAGCGTCGTCAAAAACGTCAAGCTATATTGTTTCGCTGGTGGGGGTATCTAAATAGCTACGATGAAGCCTCTACCCCAACCCATTCGTACAGATTAAGCCGTGGCATCCGCCATGCCTTGTTTATGACCGCCCCCAATTTGTATAAAGCCCAAAAGCTATTAGGCTTAGCCACCCACAAGGGCTTGGCGTTTCAAGATAGTGTAGAACCCTTTTACTATGTGAGCTTTAAGCTACAAATTGAGTTAGTGGCCTACACCATTGAGCTATCACAAGTGATGGCTTTACTTGAAATAGCCGAGAAAAACAAGAACAACAAGTTTTTAACACTTTCTACAAACTGTACTTTAATGCAAATAATTCAACGGTTCGATAATCTCAATCAAACTGCGTTGATACCGTTTGAAAAAGAGATACGTAACCCCTTGGCACACGGTACGTTGTTTTGGCAGTTAGAAGGCCACACGCTGGAAATAATCATTACAGAACTATTAAAGGTAACACAAGCGTTACAAACAGAATGTAAACAACGACAAACAGAGTATGCAAAAACACAACTATTAACAGAAGCTGAATTCAAGAAGCAGTGGAAGGCTGTACAAACCAAGGTAGAAAATCTAAAAAATATAAAATCGCTTAATAAGACTGAGGGTAAAATCGGAAATTGGGTTAATGCAACAAAAAACGATGGTTGGATAGAAAAAGCGTTTAATGCCCCCGCAAAGCATGTGCATTTAGCCACGCTACAGCATCATCTTAAAAATGCTTGGTGCGTACCTGAAAGCGAAAAACAATGCCTAACGATTCAAGAACTTATTGAACCCCTAGCCAACCACTACGGAGCATTACACACCCAGAACAGTCAACAACTGTTACTGAAGTTAAAAAAACAAAAACAACAGTTGTTACAGAATTGCAAAAACTTGCTAAAGCGACAACGGACAGTCAACGTTATTCACGAGCAGAAGAATAAAGAACACGAGCAACAACACCGCCAACGCAGCACCTTGAAAAATTACTTAAAACGCTACGAGCTTTGCAGGCTAAAACGTAGCGATGCACAAGGCCGTTATAAAAAAGCCCTTGTGGTGATAGAAAAACTAAAAACCAACCACGCCCCCGAACCCACACTCGACCGCAACCGCCCCCTACGCCGATGCTACGCCAAGTGGCAACGCCAGCTAGCCAAGGCACAATGTTAAGGTTGACACCCTACCGCATCAGCGTTTATAATAAAAACCTTACCATGAATTGTAAGTTATGATACGCTTCACTGTAAATCTTAATTGTTCGGTCTTTACCGAAACAAGTTCACAACCCTTGAAATAAGATAATTAAGTATTGAAGTACGTCTAACGTATGAGGTGGGCATGTAGTCACTTTTTGTTAAGCTACTACACACCCCCTCAGTTTGTGGGGGTATGTGGACATACGCTCTACCATTAAGCTATTAAGTGCAGACTACACACCCCCTCGATTTGTGGGGGGTGTGGTTTTATTGAGCGAACTTTTTATCCCTGTAGGCTCATGTCATTTTTTTCAAAAAATCAAAAAGACACCCGTTTTAGGGTGCATTTTTAGTGAAAAATAAATTGTTACAAACGCCTACCAACACACAAGGGGCGGGTTAAAACCCGCCCCTACGATAAATTATTCCCTAGACACCCAAAGGAATGCAGTATCCACTCGCCGTCTGACGCAACAGACTCAACACACCCTAATTGCGGGGGCGAATGCCCTTG
>JBJTUB010000050.1:0-3152 GCA_046080465.1 Vampirovibrionales bacterium
GCTAGCCTTCTACGAAGCCATTCAACACATCTTTGGAAAAGAGTCGTAAATTATTTAAAATACTATAACCCCGATGTGAGTATTCAGCCTAGCGTCACCTTTAACCCCGAAACTCACAGCGTTAACGTGGATTTGGCCGTAGAAGAAAAACGCCCCATCCACTTAAGTGCCTACTGGAACAACTTAGATCAATGGTTTTATGGTGGGCAAACTGCAGGGGTTTCACTGATTAGCAATAACCTGACTGGGAACCAAGATACCCTGATTGTTACTGCCCCTACCGAAAATCGAGTGCATGGCGTGTATACGCACTATGAGCTACCTATTAACAAATATGGTACTCGTTTAGGGCTAGATTATTCGTGGGGGAAGGCCAACCCAATAGGTTCTGGATGGTCGAAATATGCGATTCGTGGACGTTGGTGGACGCTGACAGGAAGCGTGATTCAACCCCT
This sequence comes from Vampirovibrionales bacterium, assembly GCA_046080465.1. Lineage (GTDB taxonomy): Bacteria > Cyanobacteriota > Vampirovibrionia > Vampirovibrionales > JAJTHC01 > JBJTUB01. The sequence goes on from JBJTUB010000050.1 coordinate 456, forward strand.
TATTGCCAAAGAAAACACTCGCCTGAGTGCTGATATCAACGTGGATGTACGGCGGAGTAAAACCGTGAGCAAGTATGCCTCGTTAGATACGGATGGTGATGGTAACAACGAAGATTACTACAACACGACCATCGAGAATACCTCGATTCGGAGTTTAAGGGCTGGGGTGAACTGGACGCATCATCGAGCCAAAGATGAGTTTTTTGTTCGCCAAGAGTTGGGGGTGGGCTTACCCTTTGCAGGGGCGAGCCTAAGCAACAGCGATAACCTTGAAAACCTGCGTGGCGGAAGCCAATTCTTTAAAACAGTGGGTATTTACAACTACACCCGCCAGTTACCAAAATCCCTAGCCTTGGTGTTAAATGGGATGCACCAATGGTCTGCCCAAGCCTTGCCTGGTTCGGATGTGGGAGCCTTGGGGGGTAGCTACTTTACCCGTGGTTACAACGAAGCTTTTTTACAGGCCGATACCTTTGTTTACGGCAGTGCCGAATTAAGGTCGCCTTTGTTTCTCATTCCTAACCGTTGGAAGTATTTTGGTACGGATGAACGTTGGCGGGATAAAGTAACCGTTCTTACCTTTGTCGATTCGGGCTGGGGCAAGGTGAATAACCCAGATTTTACGGGCATTAAAGATGGTGTGGTCGTGGGGACTGGCGGTGGCCTTCGTTTAGAACTGAATGATTATCTTTCTGTTCGGGTGGATGTCGGGGTTCCTTTAGTCAAGCCCCCTGCTAACGCTGCCCCCACGTATGGGCCACGTTGCCATTTTGGCCTACAATTCAACCCCTTTTAGAGGCATATAGTTTTTTAAAAAGTTTTTTAGGCATAGGCTAGACGAGGAGCCTAGATACGTTTGTGAAGGAGTGTAGACAGAACTACATGACTGAACAAACGGGGCGTAGCGACAAAGTATAGACATGCAAAAGAAACTTTTTAAGAGACTATAACGAGGCTAGCGGTTACAGAAAAAGAGCCTTCCTACGAAGGCTCTTCCGCCTCGGTGAGTTCGCCTTCATCAATAAAGTAAAAGTCATCATCTTCTACCAACTGTAGCGCTTCTTCTTCCGTGGTGGGGTTGCTACCCGCAGTACCCATATCGGGGTCGTACTCAAAATCTTCGTCGCCAATGTAAATGGTATCGCCCGCCTTGGCTCCTGCCTTATTGAGTGCTTTAAATACACCCAAGGCCTTCAGCACAATCCAAAAACGACGCAAGGAAAGTGGCGTGTTCAGGTCGGTGACGGCTAGCCAACGGTGAATCTTACCACCATCTATTTCCCAAATGTTGTCATCCAGCAAGCGAATCTCAAAGGCACTATCATCGTTAGCGGTGGCTTTCGCATCTTCTACCACGGCTTCACTGTAACGCTCGGCGGGTAGGCTATCAATCAGTGCCAGTAGCTCTTGCACCAACGCATCCGTGCCTTGACGTTGTACACTACTAATGACTCTCACCTGCTCTACGCCTGTTTTTGCTTTAAAGGTGGCAACCAGTTCAGCTAGCTCCTCGGGGGCGAGGGCATCGCTTTTGCTTAACACCACCAACTGGGGCTTGTGGGGAAGATGATCGGAATAGAGGCCGAGTTCGGCTTGAATCACTTGGTAATTATCCCACGGGGTTCCACCATCGGTGGCGGTGGCATCCACTAAATGCACCAATACACGGCAACGTTCCACGTGGCGTAAAAAGGCATGCCCCAGCCCTACGCCTTGGCTCGCCCCTTCAATCAACCCAGGAATATCGGCCAGCACAATGCCATCGCCCCCTTGTTCCATGGGCTTACGCACCACGCCTAGGTTGGGTACTAACGTGGTAAAGGGGTAGGCCGCAATCTTAGGCTTGGCCGCCGATACCACACTAATGAATGTAGATTTACCAGCATTGGGCAAACCGATAATCCCTACATCGGCAATCAGCTTGAGCTCAAAAATCAGCACCCGTTGCACGCCCGATTCGCCAGGCTCTGCGTAGAACGGCACTTTGTTACGAGAGTTACTAAAGCGGGTGTTGCCTCGGCCGCCACGCCCCCCTTGAGCCACCAGCACCCGTTGTCCTGCTTCGGTAATATCGGCAATGGCCAAGCCTGTTTCGGCATCTCGAATAACCGTACCTAGGGGTACTTCCAGTTCTAAATCTTTGGCTCCACGGCCGTGGCAGTTTTTGTTTTCGCCTTTGGCACCGTTGGCGGCTTCAAAGTGGTGTTTGAAGCGGTAATCAATCAGGGTTTGGCGTTGGGGGTTGCCCACCACATACACAGAGCCACCACGGCCACCATCGCCCCCAGCGGGGCCACCGTAGGCCACAAACTTCTCTCGTCGCCAAGCAATGGCTCCGTTTCCGCCTGAACCACTCGTAATATGGACGGTTACTTGATCTGAAAAAGACATCATCATCATGGAATTATAAAACTTTCTATTGATACAGCTATAATTACTATATATAAAACACAAACACAAATCGAGTCTTGTTTTTTAACACACCGGCGCCGCGGCCAGAACGTTTATGGTGGTCTGCATCTCGCCTTCGAAATCGGCGAGCAGGTAGTTTGCGATGATCTTGGCTTCGGTGGAGTTCATAGGATTTCCTCGGTGCAAATGGGGTTATTTCTTCGCGGCCGGTTTCGCCGGTGCCGCCGCGCCGCTCTTGATGAGAGGCATCAATAGTTCGCGCAGGTTCTTTTCTTCGTTCTCGAA
>JBJTUB010000051.1:0-7819 GCA_046080465.1 Vampirovibrionales bacterium
CTTGCTTTGAAAACAGGAGGGCTTTTTCTCGGAGATCTAAACTGTAAGCCATGGTAGTTGTTCCTTTCAATAAAACAGTCACTCTGTATAGTCTACCACGATTCAAAAATATTTCAAAATACTATATGAACGGCAAGGATCAACGTAACTACCTCAACGAACATCGGCTATTTCAACAAGTGCTGATTCAACACGAAACACCCCACACCCGCTTAACCCACCGTACCCGATTGGAAGAGCGCTTTATTGAAGGCACCAGTGAAACCGCCTTGCGTGCCAGACACCTAAGCCGAGTGGTGATTCCACTAGGGCAAAAGCAGGCACTCGCCAAACAACCTTCTGCTTCCAATATACCACGTAAGGCTCCGCCCATCACACCGTGGGCGTTTGTGGTGTACGATGAAGCCTTTGTACATTTAAACACCGTTGAGAAAGGCCCCGTGGCGGGCTTTGATCAAAACCGTGCCTTTGTAGGTGTCAATCGGCGGTTTAATAAGTATATTAACGCCGAGGCGGGGTACATGAATCAAATCGTCAATCGGCGTGCGGGCGTTAGCGATAGGCAGAATCACATTCTCATGCTAGGATTAAACTTTCAGCTTTAGAGCTTCCGTCATAAAGAAGCCTTGGGAACCCCTGTGTGTTTGTGCTAAACTTCTTAACAAGAATGATATCATACCAGTTCTCAGTTTAAATAGCGTAAGAAACTGTTTCTTTTTTGGGGGCAATGGGGGCGTTAGCCCCCATTAATAAACCTAGGGGGGAGAGTTGTAGAGAGGGAGGAACGGCCTCTCTACGTCACCGAAGGTGACACAAGGCGACAAGCGTAGGGATACGCTATTTAAGATTTTAATTGGTATCACTCCCTAAGAGCGTGTTTCGCCTAGGGTGATATTGATGCGTTTAGGGCTTCCTTGTCCACGTTCTACAATGGTAAAAGAAAGAACATCATCGGGCTGTTGCTGATTGATCATCTGTTGTGCTACAGTGGGATCGTTAATAGGGGTATCGTTAATGGCCACCAGTACATCTCCACCAAACATAAACTGCTCGCCTGTGGGGAGTGTTACCAGCTGTGTTCCTCCATGCAAGCCAGCTTGTTGGGCGGGGCTACCTTCGGCGACTGCTTCAATTAGTACGCCTTGCTTTATGGAAAGCTGCAACAACTTGGCTAGTAACGGCGTTAAGGGCAAACCCAACTGTACACCCAAATAAGGCTTACGTACATGGCCGTACCGCTGGATATCCTCAAGGATGCGTTTGGCGACATGCGTTGGCACGGCAAAGCCAATCCCCGCACTACTGCCTGAAGGTGAGTAAATAGCCGTGTTAATGCCAATCAGCTCGCCGTGCGTATTCAACAACGCTCCGCCTGAATTACCGGGGTTAATGGCGGCATCGGTTTGAATCACGCCTTCAATCACGTTACCTTCTTGGGTGGGCAGTTGACGGTTTAAGCTTGAAACAACCCCCGTTGTCAGGGTACTTTTAAGCCCAAAGGGGTTGCCAATGGCTAACACACTTTGCCCCACCAGTAGGTGTTGACTATCCGCCAAACGCACAAAGGGAAACACCTGCTTAGGCCTACGGGGTTCAAGCCGAATGATGGCAATATCCTTGCTCGCATCCGCCCCCAGCAGGGTGCAGGTATAGGGAGATTCGTCACCCGTGAGGGTCGCCTCTAGGCTTTCGGCTCCACGCACCACGTGAAAGTTCGTCAGGGCTAAGCCATCAGGAGTTACAATTACGCCACTACCCAAGCCCCCTTTTTTGGTGGCGTTCAAATACTCATCTAACGCCAAGGTGGTGGAACGAATATTGATGACGGCTGGGGCGTGCTGATGATACAGAGCAACGGTGCGTTTTTCTTCATCCCCCACCAAGGTATCCCATACGTTGCTAGCTAGGGGAAGCAAGGGCGTGCAAACAAGCAACACCCCCACGAAGGAAAAAGCCAATAAAAGAGAGCCACGCCAAACACTAAACCATGCTAACATACACACACACCTTATTATTAAATCCTTATTTTTTGGTACGTTTTTAAAATGCTAGCTTACCGAGGCTTCCCTAAATGGGGGGCAACGGGGGCGTTAGCCCCCGTTAATAAACCTAGGGGGGAGAGTTGTAGAGAGGGAGGAACGGCCTCTCTACGTTGCCCAAAGGGCAACTTCAAGCAGGGGACTAACATCGTTTGTAAACAACTTTTAGTTAACACTCTCGTTTATTTATAGGGGCTTCGCCCCTATAAACCCCATTTTTAGCTCTTTACGCTTCTAGCGTTCGGTGTTTCATTGCGAGGGCGAACGCCCCGGCCTCGCAATGTCGTCTGAAAGACGACACGCAACAAGAAAACTAAGACTGTTCGGAAATAGTGGCATTTCACTATATTATACCAAGTGTTACTTTTGCTTGACGGTAGGCTTCGTTTCACTGGCTTCTTGCTGTTGTTGCCGCCATTTGTGCCAATGCTCGCTATACTGCTGGCTTTCTTTCGGCTCGGTAGAGGGGGCCTCTTTGCCAAACAAGTGAATCTGCTCGTCGGCATCCAGTTGGCTCATAAGTTCTTCCTCATTACCCATCAGTAATTTAATGTCGATATCGAGTACTAAAAACAGGAGTATCACGCAACCACCCCATAAAAGTCCACCTTGCCATAAGTTAATTTCGGGCAACCAGTGGAGTGTTTCGAAAAAGAGGGCGTTGCATCCTGCGGTAAGTAACATAGAAGGTAGCACAACAGCTACAAACACGGCAAACAGTAGGGTTAGAATCAGTTGAAGTATGCCCCAAGGGCCTTGGAAAGAAAGTGGTGGCATTGGTTGTTATATACACCTTATTGTCGAGTATCTGAAAGAAAACGAAGTTTGGGATTAGCAGATTATAAGACTTTATACAAAAAGCCTACTAGTAGAATACCTGAAACATAATAAAATGTGTCCTATTTTTTTAGTGGGGAGCTTTCTAAATCCAGAGGCCTGTCGCCTCTAGCCAACTGGGACGGATTCCCTGTAACCGTCTTGGCTGGCTACCATCGTGGTTGCTAGGGACGTTAGCAGAGGCGTTGGCGGGAGAACCATGCTGGCAATGCCCTTCGCCACAAAAGTGCTTTTGGGGCAACAATTTCCCAGGGTTGGCTAGGCGATGGGTATCCCACGCCTGTTGTAAAGCATACATGGGGGCTAAATCGTGTGGGGTAAATTGCTCACTCATTAGGCCTACTTTTTCAAGGCCAATACCGTGTTCGCCACTAATGACTCCGCCATGAGCCAAACACAACCGCATCACTTCTCGGCCTAAGGCATCCACCTTCTCGGTTTGTTCGGTATCGGTGGGGTCAAACATTAAATGCGGATGCAAGTTTCCATCCCCAGCGTGAAACACATTGGCAATGGGTATACCCCATGCGTGAGAAAGTTCGGCAATGCCTTCCAACACATCGGCTACGGCTTGCCGCGGAATGGCAGGGTCTAACACGTACAACGCAGGAGTGATTAAGCCGTAACTAGCGGCGGCTCCCCGTCTGGCAGCCCACAATTGCTGAATACGTGCGGAGGAGGTGGCCTCTTGCACATCTAAGGGGTGAAAGGCCTCCCAACACGGACGCAACGCCTCTAGCTGGGCGGTCACTTCTTCAGGGCTTTGGCCGTCTACCTCTAACAACAACACGGCTTCGGCTTGGGTGGGTAAGCCGACGTTAAAGGCTTGGTTGACGCATCGTACGGTAGGGGCATCCATCAGCTCTAGGGCGGCGGGGCTAGGCAGGGCGGTGGCCATGATGGTCGCCACGGTTTGGCAGGCATCCCGAATACTGGCAAAGCTCATCAACACCACCGCCATGGCAGGGGGCAGGGGAAGCAGCTTCACGGTGGCCTCGGTTAATAAGCCCAAGGTTCCTTCACTGCCTACCAAGGCGGGGGTAATATCCAACACCCCTTCTGGCGAGACGATGGCGGGGGTGGGTGCTGTTTCGCACACACGCCCATCGGGGGTAACCCACTGTAAACTAAGGACATGATCACTGGTGACACCGTACTTCACACAGTGAAGCCCCCCCGCATTTTCGGCCCAGTTGCCCCCCAGCGTACAGGCTTTTTGGCTGGAAGGGTCGGGGCGATAGCACAGACCAACAGACTGCAGGGCTTGATTCAGTTCGCCATTCACCATGCCTGCTTGTACCCGTGCCGTGTGATGCTTAGTATCTACAGAAATCAGCTGATTCATACGGGCGAAGCTAACAAGTACGCCCCCTTTACTGGCCACGCTCCCCCCTGATTCTCCTGTGCCTGCCCCACGTGCTGTGTAAGGCACGCCATAATCGCTACACAAACGAACCCACTGTTGTACCTCGTGCGTGGTGCGGGGCAAGGCAACCAAACGAGGCACTTCGGCATGAATGTAGTTGGTATCTCGCTCGTATACCAAGCAATCCGCTGGAGCTAGGGTGTAGCTTTCGGGCGAAAATAAGGTGGAAACGGCTTCTAAAAATGCTTCGAGTTGGTAAGGAATCATAAAGATTTATATTTATTCTAAGTCAAAATGACGTAATATAGTGAAATAATACCATTTCCGCACACTCCTAAGTTCCTCGTTTCGTGTCGTCTTTCAGACGACTTTGAGAGGCCGTTCCTCCCTCTCAAACTCTCCCCCCTCGAGTTATTAACGGGGGCGTTAGCCCCCGTTACCCCCCACTTGAGTTTGGTGAACGAAAGAATATAAGAATGTTTGGAAAAATAAGGATTTAACTATACTATAGAAAGATCTGCAAAAGGGGGTGTTCGCCCTCGCAATGAAACACCGAACGCTAGAAGCGTAAAGAGCTAAAAAATGGGTTTATAGGGGCGAAGCCCCTATAAATAAATTAGGGGGGAGCGTTGTAGAGAGGTTTTTCACAATGAGGATCTTGCGTAAGAATTGAGATTGCCCCTCCTCGTTGTGGGGGCGAACGCCCCAGCCTCTCTACGTTGCCCAACGGGCAACTTACCACCAAGCTGAGACGTTTCGACCATATCACTACCTTACATAACTACCAAACAACCTTTTGACGTTTGCGTGCGTTAATGCTACAGTGTTAGGCAGATTATCCATCGGTTGCGGTAATAGGCAACCACGTATTAATAAAGGTACGCATCTACATGAGCACCCACTCCTCATTCGACCCCAGCAACTTGGTGATTCCCACTAGCTACCAAGGCACGTTTGATTCCACCGACCCTAGCCGAGTTTACATTTTTGATACCACCTTACGCGATGGCGAACAATCGGCGGGGGCTGCCCTAAAGCGTTCGCAAAAGTTAGCCATTGCTCATCAATTGGCCAAACTGGGCGTGGATGTCATTGAAGCAGGCTACCCAGCCTCTAGCCCCGAAGATTTTGCTAGCGTGCAAGAAATTGCCGCCACCGTGGAAACCGCCACCGTTTGTGGCTTGGCTCGTGCCATTGAACACGATATTCAAGCCGTGTGGGATGCTGTTAAAATTGCCAAACGCCCACGGATTCACACGTTTATTGCCACCAGCGATATTCACATTGACGTAAAGTTTAAAAAAACGCGTGAAGAAGTGCTAAACATGGCCGTCAACCACGTCAAGTTTGCTTGCTCTCTCTGCCCCGAGGTTGAGTTTTCTGCTGAAGATGCAGGCCGTACCGACCCCGAGTATTTGTTCGCCGTACTAGAGGCCGTTATTGCGGCAGGGGCTAAAGTGGTGAACATCCCCGATACAGTGGGCTACACCCTACCCCACGAGTTTGGCCAACTGATTTATCAAATTAAACACCGTGTACCCAACATTGATCAAGCCGTCATTTCCACCCACTGTCATAACGATTTAGGCTTGGCCATGGCCAACAGTTTAAGCGGTGTACTCAATGGTGCCAGACAAGTAGAATGCACCATCAACGGCATTGGCGAACGTGCAGGCAATGCCAGTTTAGAAGAACTAGTGATGGCCTTAAAAGTGCGTGAACAAGCCTTGCAAGGGCTACATACCAACATTAACACCGTAGAGCTTTACAAAACTAGCCGTATGGTGAGCGAGATGACAAGCATCCCCGTGCAGCCCAACAAAGCGATTGTTGGTTGCAACGCCTTTGCCCACGAAAGTGGCATCCACCAAGATGGCTTTTTGAAAGGGCGAAACACCTACGAAATTATGGAACCCGAAATGGTGGGCGTGAATGGAACCGATTTACCCTTGGGGCCACGCTCTGGGCGGGCGGCTTTGCGGATGCGGTTGGCTAGCCTAGGCTACCACCTAGAAGCCTCTGATTTAGCCACCGCCTTTACCGCCTTTAAAGCCTTGGCCGATGAGAAGAAACGCATTGAAGATAGCGATCTTTCGGGCTTGGCACAACGGTTATTTCCGCAAGTTCAGCCTGCCGCCAGTAGCGTATAGGGAGCCATCGATGACGTTCCGTGAAACGCCCCCTCCCACTTCTCTGCCCCAACGGGTGGATGTCATTAACTATGGCGGCGGTAACTTAGGTAGCCTGCTACGTGCCTTGCAACGTTGCCAAATTCCTTACCGTGTGTTTGAAGGGCAATCGGCAGGGGGGGCTGTCTCTGCCGAGGCCTTCCCCAGCGGAGCGTATCCCATCGTTCTACCGGGGGTGGGTGCCTTTGGTAGTGTGATGCAAGCCTTACAAGATCGAGGCTTTGTGGCGTGCCTACAACAGCGGGTACAAGCGGAAGGGGTTCCCCTGCTAGGGGTTTGTGTGGGGCTTCAGGTATTGTTTGAATCGAGTGAAGAAAGCCCCAACGTGGCGGGGTTAGGCTTTTTAAAAGGAAGCGTCAAACGTTTTACCACAACCCCTACCCACCCTTGTAAGATTCCGCAAATGGGTTGGAACAGTTTTCATAACCGTCAGGCTAGCCAACACACAGGCCAACACACTGGCCACCCCCCTAGCCAACGTGTGTTTGAACAAGAAGGCCACGTTTATTATGTAAACTCATACTATGCCCACCCTGTAGATGAGACAATCACGTTGTATGAAAGCACTTACGGAAGCACCACGTTTTGCGGAGCCGTGCATCACGGCAACATCACGGCGTTTCAGTTTCACCCCGAAAAAAGCGGAGAACTGGGGCATACCCTCCTAAAACAGTGGTGGCATTTGGTATCAAAGGCAACAGTATTGTGAATCCTCCCACCCCTTCACCCCTACCCAACGAGGCTTGGCAAGAAGCCTACGCCCCCCAGTTGGTTATTCCCACACGCTATCAAACCCTACAGACGGCCATTGATGATGGTTTGCAACTAAGCAAAACCAAGGCGATGCCTCCTTCGCGTATTATTGGCGATTGGCAATCCATTGATACCGTCTATGCCGTGGTGGATAGACCTTTGTTTGTGCAGTGGCGATGGGCGGTACTCGCTTTACTCGAAGCCGAAGAGGGTTTAGCCAGCGACCCTTGGTGGGAGTTTTTAGATACCTGCCGTGTACCGTGGTTTATGGAAGTGTTGGAAGGCATCAAGCTGTTACGAGACTTTCAACGAGAAGGGTGGGCTTTGCCCCCCATTCATTCAGGCATGCAATAAATGTCATTCGGCGAAACTTTTCTCGTTTTGTATTGGCATAGAAGTGACTGTTCAAGCGTTTATCACTATAGAAGACTCTGTTTACTCCCTCTCCCTTAGGGAGAGGGCTGGGGTGAGGGATGTAGGGGCGATTCATGAATCGCCCCTACGCTGGTGTTTCCCTCATCCTAACCTTCTCCCTAAGGGAGAAGGAACATTTTTTCTGTACATGGTGGGGGAGAGGGGGGGGGGGGGGGGGGGGGGTGGGGGGGGGGGGGGGGGGGGGGGGGGGGGGGGGGGGG
>JBJTUB010000052.1:0-7097 GCA_046080465.1 Vampirovibrionales bacterium
CTCGTTTTACATTGCCCTACGGGCAATCTTGAGAGGTCGTTTCTCCCTCTCAAACTCTCCCCCCTAGGTTTCTTAACGGGGGCTAACGCCCCCGTTGCCCCCAGTTAATGAAACAGATTCTTACGCTATTTAATGTGTGAATTGGTATTAGAACCCTCGACAAACCCTTTTCCGCACGCTCATATAGTTTTTTTAAAAGTTTTTTAGGCATAGGCTAGACAAGGAGCCTAGACACGTTTGTGAAGGAGTGTAGACAGAACTACATAACTGAACAAACGGGGCGTAGCGACAAAGTATAGACATGCAAAAGAAACTTTTTAAGAGACTATAACACTAGTTTTACTACGGCACAATACACCCACAACCCTAACATAGCTTGCCAACAATCCCAAACACGGGTGGCATCGAGCTTCACCTCGGGTAGAAACATCAGTAACAACGCCAACCCTAACAAACGACCCACGGCTTGCAAAGCTCGGCTCAGCGTGCCTAAGGTCAGCCAATCCACGGCTATTACCAAGGCTTGCACCAAGCGTAGCACCATACGTTCCAACAACCATGTGCCTGTGGCAAAAAACACATAACCCACCAAAGCGGTTACCTGTACCACGGGGCTAACCCACTGTAAGGCATACAACCCTAGCCCATAAGCGACCCATTGTAATACCCACCGAAATACCATGGTACTACACCAAACTAGCCAGTTGTAATAACTCGGTCATGGTGGCTTTAGCAGGTGGAGGCGTCTCGTTTTGCTGGTGTTCTAACAACAACATGGCCACGGCACTCAAGGTGTTTAAGGTTTGCCACTGCTGGGGTTGAACCGTGTTTAACGTTTGCTCTAGCTGTTGGCGATGGCGTTGCATCCATGGCACCACTTCTTGCGTGGTGTTGGCCAGCGATTGCTGTGGAGGCAACGCCGTGAACGACTCTGTAAAGCTTGATTCTAGGGGGTTCACCAACCACCCATGAGCCAGCATCGAGCCTGTGTGTTGCCACCACGCCTGCACCGACTGTACTGAAACAGAAGGCATATCAAACGGCAACACCAACGCCGTATCAATCCAAGGCAACACCACACGGAGCGTTTCCTGCTGGGGTAAGCCAACCCATTGAATCCGTTGCTGTAACCCCAAACGTTCAATTAACTGGTGTAAGGCCTGCTCTTCTTGGCTACCTTCTGCATCGGCCAGTAACAACAGGTTAAAGCGTTCAGGCAATTCGGCCAAGCAGTAACACACATCCTGTAAGGCTTGCCACTGGGGGGTGATTGGCCCCAGCACACCAAAGGTAACGCTGTTGGGATGCTCCTTCCACGCACGCAAACGTTCGTACAAGGGGTACCAGTGAGCTTTGGGCTGAATTAAGGCAGGGGTTTCTTCAAGCGTGTGCCAGTGTAAGCTAAGGGGTTGCAACACCAGTTGATGGGACCCTACGCCCAAGCGTCGCAAGGCATGTTTTACACTGGCATGTTCGACCACATGCCCTAACTGGGTGGCGTGTTTAAGCAACTGAAACCAGCGTTTCTGTTGCCAGCGTTGCCGTACCTGTTGCCACAACGGTCCCGTTGATGCCAAGGCTTCGGCAGCCCTAGACGTTTCACCCACGGCAGACACACGAGACGCCGCTTGCAACGAGCCGTGCCAATGCACATGCACCGTGATATTTAGGCGGTGGGCTTGCTTGATAATCGCACTCAGTACGCCACAGCCTTCATGCAACCAGCGATGCGGCTCGCCGTTAAGTAAGGCTATCGGCAGATGGAGGCAAAGGCGTTTAGAATGCTGATTCGGCTTACTGGTTTCATGTGCCAGTACTTGTAAATCGTACAGTAGGCGTTGCTGTAGATCGGCCATCCCGAGGGTATCGGCACCTGTATTGAGATCTAATACCGCAGGGGCGGTTGTGTTGGCTGTCTCTGTGGGGGGCAGTGATTGCTGAATCAGCAAGCGTAAGGCGGGCGACACACACGCCCAGTGCAAAGTACGAAGTTGCGGGCGTGTGCCAGCATCGCTTATCGCTTGTTTGGCTTGTAGGTGTTGTTTAAGCTGATCGAAGGTGGTGGCATTAAAAGAAGGAGCCGAGGAAACGGACATAGATGACGAAACTTTCTGACAATAACGATTCTGTTTGTAACAACAACTCACTTTACTTAGGGGCTGTTTGCAAATAGCTTTAAACCGCTTTTTTCTTACTTCTTGGTGGCAAGTTGCCCTAAAGGGCAACGTTGAGAGGCCGTTCCTCCCTCTCAACACTCTCCCCCCTAGATTATTTGAGAGTATTAACTAAAAGCTATTTTGAAAAAAGTCGTCTAAACCTAGACTAACTCTTGTTAAGTTGTTAAAAATCATTAGAATTACTGATAAAAATAGGGGTATCTAGGGGCGAAGCCCCTATAAATAATCTAGGGGGGAGAGTGTTGAGAGGGAGGAACGGCCTCTCAACGTTGCCCTTTAGGGCAACTTGCCACCAAGAAGTAAGAAAGAAGCGGTTTAAAACTATTTGCAAACAGTCTCTAATACTCTCCTTTTTACAGAAAGAATCTCTCTCTCATGAAACTCTTTAAAGAAAAACCCTATCAATGTCCGCTGCCTCCTTCGCCCTTGTTAGAGCAAGTAAGCCCCTCGCCCGTGTTGCCTCAGCCTAAGGTGTGCGTTATTGGGGCGGGCTATTGGGGTAAAAACCTGATTCGTAACTTTTACACCTTGGGGGCGTTGGCCATGGTCTGCGATGCTCGCCCAGAGGTGTTGGCTCAAGTAGCAACCGATTACCCTGGTACTCACACCTACCCCGATCTCGCCACGGCCTTGGCTGAAGGCCACACCTTGGGGGTGAGTAGCATGGTGATTGCCACCCCCAGCATCACCCACGCCAGCGTGGGAACCCAAGCCTTAGAGGCGGGGTATCACGTTTACATCGAAAAACCCTTGGCCACCACCTTGGCCGATGCCGAAGCCTTGGTGGCCTTGGCCAAACACAAACAACTCAAACTCATGGTAGGGCATTTACTCATGTATCACCCTGCCGTGGTACGCATTAAGGAAGTGGTGAGTTCGGGGCGGCTTGGCACCTTGCGATTCATTCAAAGCGATCGGCTGAACTACAACGCAGGCCGTGCCGATCGTAACGCTTTGTGGGATTTAGCCGTGCATGATTTAGCCATGCTCCAGTGCATTTTGCCCGATAACACCATGCACGTGCAGGCCGCCAGTGGTATTGCCAGTGGGTTACATCAACGAGATACCAAGGTGGATATGGTGCAGGCCACGTTTCAGTATCAGCCCAGTGGGTTACAGGCCATGTTGCAATGCAGTTGGCTGTACCCCATTAAGCAAGTTCGGTTTATGGTGGTGGGAGATGAGGCCAGCGTGGTACTGGACGATACCCTACCTATGGAGCAACGCTTGGCCTTGCATACCCGCCAACCCGATGGCAGTGTTGCTATAGAGCCGCTTCCCTACTTGCCCTTGGAACCCTTGAAGTTAGAATGCCAACACTGGCTAAACTGCTTACGCCATAACGAGCAAGACCCCCAAAGCAACCACACCAACGCTTTGGCTGTGGTGCGATTGCTTGAGGAAATTCAAGCCAAGTTTTAGAGTGATGTTTCACTTCCCCCCCCCCTAACCTTGCCGAATGAGGTAACGATGGCCGAACGCCCCTGTGTGGGAGGATCTCAAAGCCACCCTGCAACACGCCCACCAGCAAGCTAGCCCTGTTTAACCTCTCTCTCGTGGGTGTGTGAGATGCGATATTATGTAGGAACTTAAAGCATGTTTCAATGGCTTGATTATCTAGATTGGCAAAATGCCTGCTCGTTATTAGAGTATCAATTTGAAAGAAAAAATGATAACTTACATTTTAATACCCTATCATTTTTTTGTTATGAACAGCAAGGATGGAGTAATTCTCTTGATGAGCTAAAAACCAAAAACTATTTTGAGACTTTCGTCAAAACAGGCGTGTTATTAACAGACGAGAACGAGGTCTTTTCCATTCACTACCCAGGTAGAAAAGGGATTGCCAAATATAGAAACACTGTATTTCTTAGTTTTAAATTACGCTTATTGTATTATGCTGTAGGGTTGGCAATCGCACGAAAATTGAATTTGCAAGAGATACCTTCAAGCAAGGGTAACGCCTATTTCGGAGGCCTACTAGAGTTTGATGAAAAAGGCCTGTTTAAACGTACACCTCCATCCGTTTATTATAAAGACCATTATAAATCTTTTAGATCCATTTGTTTAAACTATATTGAAAAAATCCAAAGAAATGAAGACTTATTTTCGGTATTTTCTTTTATACCTAAAGACTATCTTTTTTTAGTATCAGTTCATTTAATATATAGTGTACAAAATAGTTTGAGTCCTCAGTATGGTTATCATATGTGCGTGATTGTTCTAGACATTGAAAACTTTTATGATCAAATAGATTACACTGTGTTTAACGAGAGAGTGTTCAAAAATCCAAAGTTAAAAGCACAAGAATGTTTACAGACCTCTAACTTTTTATTTTCGTTTTCAGAACTTTTAAAGCTCATGGTTCATCAAACGCAAGGCCTACCGCAAACATGTAATGATGTGGTTTCTAGTTTTTTATCGTGGGTTTATTTGTTTGAGTTTGATCAACAATTAGAATCGTTTCTTCAAGATAATTTTGAAAAAGCATATTGGCTTCGGTATTGTGATGATATTCATATTTTTATAGAGTACCAAGAGAACGCCGAATCACCTAAGGATATAGCATTTAAAGTAATTACCGAATGCAAACGGCTTTTGTATGAAAACTACAAATTAAAGCTGAATAGTAAAACTATTTATTATGATTTACAAGCAACTAAGGATTTAGAAGCCTACAAAAAGACACTTAAACAAACGTCATTTGCTGAGGACTTACCGTTAGAAAATGATGAGGATTATGAGGAGAGTCATTTTTCAGAGTGGTCGAATCGTTTTAGTACAGGATTGCAACAGTACCTAAGGCAAGATTTAATAAAAGAACCCTCGTTAATAGGAGATCTTTCTGATCATTTAAAACTTTTCTATCATAAAAAGTTTGGTTTGAAATTAAGGGAATCCTTAATTTTGGCTTTAAGCCCCCTCCTAGGTAATGATCCTTCCCTTCATTCTTTTTTCAATAAGATGAATAAGATGATTTATTCACAACCTTGCTATGATAACTATAGAAAGATGGTATCGGAACTAAAAGAGAAATTACATTCAAACGTACCTTTCCCACACTTACTAGAAAAACCAAAGTTGTTTGTATTTTTAGCGTCTTGTGATACTTCAATACATCAAGGGGTTTTAGATCAGCTGGAACTGTTAGATGAAACGGCCAAAACGTGTGTTAGTGTTGATTTTTTGATGGACTTAAAAAAACAGTTTCAGGAGCGTGCTTTTACTTATTACAATTCAGGAGAAAAAGTAGGGCTTGAACACTTGATAGCTTTACGCAATTTTTACAGTGCGTATTTCACTCATTTTAATAATCCGTTAAGAAAAAAGTTCTTGAATGGAGAATCAAGCTATACATACTTTCACCTATCTTTAGAACAGTGTGATAAAAATAACATAAGCTATTTACCTGTTTTTTCGGTTCAGCGTCGTAATGCAGAATTACTAGGGCATTATGATCGGGCAATCTCTTATTTAAACAGTGAATTATGTATTTTGCTAACGTTATTACAATTTCCGAAGAAGACGCCGAGTGAAAATATTCCTCATAGTCTTGATAACTTTAAAATATCAAAAGAATCATCATATAAACCTCTAACTCTAAGAGAGGATGCAGTTACTCCTTTTCGGTTTGTAGCAGATATGCGAAGTAATATAGACGTAACTCACAATTCTAAGAGTTTTCCAAATGATTCTAATTCAAGAACTTTTGGAGAAATAGAATATTATGACTTAAAAGGTAAAATAGTAGCACCTATCATTGAAGAACTGAACAAGAGAACATCTCAAACATGCCCCCCCTAACCTTGCCGAATGAGGCAATGCTGGCCGAACGCCAAGCTCAACTGCATCAAGCCCTCACACAGCACCCGCTGCTACAGACTGTGGCCGTGGCCGTAAAAGCCCACCACGGCCACGCCTACTGGGTGGGCGGTTGCCTGCGTGCCCCCCTACTTGGCCTGCCCTACAGTCCCGATTGGGATGCCCTCCTGCTTAACGCCAACGCCGAAGCCGTTGCCACCACCGTGGCCGAAACCCTGACTCAGCAAGGCTACGCCGTCCGCCTTGTAACGCTGGATGCCGTGTGGGGGATTTACCGAGTGGTGGTACTGCCACCGCACCCATCGTTGAGCGATACGCTTGCCTTATATTTTCAGCCATTGGCCGAATCGCCTATCTACTTGGATATCGCCCAAGCCCTGAACAATCGGCTGGAAGATGATTTGCTCCGCCGAGATTTGACCCTCAACGCCTTGGCCTACGATATGCACGCCCCTGATGAAACCCAAGCGTGGGTGGATGCCGTAGGAGGAATCGATCATGTGCAACAAGGCGTGTTGGCGGGGGTGCAAGCCCGCAACTTTACCGATGACCCCTTGCGAGTGTTGAGAGTCGCACGGTTTACGGCCACCTTGCCCCCCTTTGCCCCCAACCCCGAAACCCTTGCAGGGATGCAACCCGCCGTGGCCTTGTTGCCCAACGTCGCCCCCGAGCGGTGTCAGGCAGAGTTACTCAAGCTGGTGCAGGGGGTGGCGGTGCTAGCGGGGGTGCGGGTGTTGCAGGCTTGCGGAGCCTTGCCTGTCTTGTTCCCTGCCTTAGCCACGGAGGCCGATCAACACTCGGCCTTGGCTCGTTTGCAACGCTTGGAAGCCTTGGCAACGGTGGTGCCGTGGGTTCGCCCCTTAAAACCCCTCCTCGCTTTGGCCTGCTTGCATGGTGTAGATGCCGTGGGAAACACGGACTCCCCCAAAACGCTTGAAGCTCACTTGCAACAAGCGGCCTACCCGAACAGTGTCATCAAGCCGTTGATAAAGCTCGCCTTACTGAACAGGGGGGCAGTGTTGCCCTCCTTGGCCTCGCTATCTTGGCTTCTGCAAGGCACAGTTCCCGAGGCTAGCCACCTAAACGAAAAAGAAGCGT
>JBJTUB010000053.1:0-6764 GCA_046080465.1 Vampirovibrionales bacterium
GAGGGAAACACCACTGGCATAAAGCTCTTCCGCTAAGGCCCATGTCTTGGCTCCTAGTCCTTTGGGGGTACTACGAGTATATTTACAAGGGCAGTTTTTACATTGCCAACGTTGTACATCTTTAACAAATCCAGCTTTTGATTTTTCGCTACTTCCACATTTAGTGCAGTTCATATAGCACACACTTCTCTTTCTAAACAAAAGAAAAGTATACCATCTAATTAGTTAAATGTCTTGGTTATTTATAGGGCCTTCGCCTCTATAGACCCGTTTTCTCAAAGAGGGTTACGCAACCAATGCTCGGTGCTTCATTGCGAGGGCGAACGCTCCTTTTGTAGAGGCTTCTATCGAAAGCTTCTAGCCTACAGCACTTAGAGGAGTGGTTAAAAATCATCCCCTAGATGAATGAAGTGTCTTGCTTTGAATGGCTATACTAAGTATAGTGGAAGAATCGATCAAGGACGAATGATTTTCATGACACGCGTTTGTTTTGAGAGAGCGACAGGCCTATAAGAAGCTAATATCTAGGCGATAGTACTGGCAGGGATAGCCGTATTCCGCCAAGATGTACGCCTTATCGTGATGATATCGAGCTAGAGACCAGAAAGTAGTCACCCTATGATGAGTTTACAACAACTCCCTTCTTCTCAATCGTCGTTGCGGCCTCAGGCACCTAGCACAACCAGTCAGCGTGCCGAAGCCACCGACCCTAAACGCTTGGCTCCTCCTTCGTTAGGTGCCGAAACTTCCTCCCCTAGCCTAGGTGAGCTTGTTGAGGTATCTGCCCAAGCCAAGCAACAGTTAGCCAGCAACACCCCTGAGGTGAGAAAATTGGCACGCCAAGCCACGGCCATGAGCGACCCCTACAACGCCGAGAAAGTCGCCCACTTTAAAACCTTGGTCAATCAACCTGGAGCCTTAAAGCAGTATCTCGATTCTTTGGATACGACGTTTATTGCAGAACAAATTTCTGAAAGTGTTGCCAAAAACTTCCTTTTAGAATAAACTAACTAGTATAAATGCAATCGTTCCCCCTGAGACGGTAATGCCTTCTGCTTGTCATTCCCCCTGTTGCGTTTTTGTTGGTTGTTACTGAAGTACATTATTTATTTAAAAGTAAGCCCTACTGTTTGCAAGTGTTGTAATAATTAAGGGCTTATTTGTTAAGCGTAGGCTAAAGTCTATGTTTTTTAGTGACGCTTAGCAAGCCAGATTCCTTTTTCAATAGAGAGAAAAGCCAGAACCCTACCCCTTGCATTGCCTGCATGGTAGGGCTTTTTTTATGTTATAGTATAGAAAGCTCTGCAAAAGGGTTTATCGAGTGTTCTCAGTCCCTTGTTTCGCATTGCCCTACGGGCAATCTTGAGAGGCCGGGGCGTTCGCCCCCACAGTGAGGAGGAACTATCTCAATTCTTACGCAAGATCCTCATTGCGAAAAACCTCTCAAAGGCTCCCCCCTTCAGTATCTATAGGGGCTTCGCCCCTATAAACCCCATTTTTAGCTTTTTACGCTTTTAGCGTTCGGTGTTTCATTGCGAGGGCGAACGCCCCCAGCTTTTAACCCTTCAGTGTACGCCCGAATGGGCTTTCGTAGAGGCTTCTGTAGTTAAATCCTTATTTTTCCGAACACTTTTATATTCTTTCGTTCACCAAACTCAAGTGGGGGGCAACGGGGGCGTTAGCCCCCGTGAATAACTCTAGGGGGGAGAGTTTGAGAGGGAGGAACGGCCTCTCAACGTTGCCCGTTAGGGCAACTTACCACCAAGAAGTTAGAAAGAAGCGATTTAAAACTATTTGCATACAGCACTTAACATAGTTTCATTCCACTCTATAGAAAGTTTACCTCCAATGCCAACCTCTCTCGCATCCTCATCGCCCCTGCCTCCCCAAGTTAGCCATAGCTGTGCCAGTACCGCCTACACCTTAAACGTACCCATGTACAGCGATTTAGTGACGAGTCAAGGAATTGTCGGGGCCGATGCTATCTTAAAGCTGATTGATGTAGCGGGGTGTATCCCTTCCAAACGTCATTTGGGGGATCATCTTGATCCTGTGACGGCCTGCATTGATGGAATGACCTTTTTCGCCCCCGTGTACCCATGGAATATTTTAAGCTTAGATGCCCGTATCACGCAAGTTTGGGGTACGAGTATGGAAACCCGAGTGGTGGTAACTGCTTGGGATTTTAGACAAAACACCACCATCCTCATTGCCGTTGCCTATGTGGTAACAGTGGCCACCGCCGAGCGTGGTACCAAAAAAGCCGACAAATCACACATACCTGCCTTGCAAATTATGACACCAGAAGGACGCTTACTCGCCAACCTTGCCGATAAACGCAAAGAACTCCGTACCCGAGAACGAGAGAGTCAGCCCCAGTGGTATCGCATTACCCCTGAAGAGCAGTTGATAGAGCAACAGCGAGAACTCACCCACGAAGATGGCAATGGTCTTCAGCAAAACGTGTTTGGCGGGGTGACTCTTTCCATGCTACAGCAAACAGCCCGTGAAGCGGCTATGTTGTGGTGTGGCCATGAAGATGTGGTGGCTGTTCGGCAAGATCGAACCGATTTTAAAACCCCCGCTAAAATTGGGGATACCATGGTGGTGCGTGCGTGTGTTACGGCCACATGGAAGAGTAGTTTTGAGCTACAGGTAGAATGTTATAGCGTTGAGCCAAGCACACAAACAGAGCGACTGGTGGCACAAACCTACTGTGTGTTTGTGCAGGTAGAAGCTGAATCAGGCCGGCCAAGCCCGTTGACTAAGCAACAGCAGTGGACTCCTACAACGCCAGAGCAGCAACAGCGTCACACGCTAGCTCAGCTACGCCGTACCCACCGCCAACAGGAAGATGCTTGGTTTGAAGCCTAGAGTGGTATTTTAAGAGGGATAGTCATTCCACTATATTTGCAAACAGCCCCTATATAGTTTAAGGTGTATTCCAATCTGGTTTCATCACCTGCTTACCCCGAGCAACAGCCAAGGCTTGGGCGGGAACATCTTTGGTAATGGTGCTACCTGCGGCCACAAAGCCTCGTTCACCAATGGTAACAGGAGCCACCAACACGCAGTTAGCGCCAATGCTGGCGTTGGCTTCAATCTGTGTATGACTTTTTACCTTGGTTTGCGGGTTGTAGTTGGCCGTAATGGCTCCTGCCGCAAAGTTGACCCCCTCGCCTAGGGTGGCATCGCCCACATAGGCTAAATGCGGTGCTTTGGCTCCTGCAAACAGGGTCGCATTCTTGGTTTCTACAAAGTTACCAATCCGAACCTCATCGTGCAAAAGGCTCCCCGTACGCAGGTGAGCATACGGACCAACGCTACAGCGATGCCCTATCTGAACCCCCGCTTCAATATAGCTACTATGGATGTTGCACTCTTCCCCTATCATTACCCCCGAGGCAAGGTGCGTGTAAGGGCCAATGACCGTATTCGCACCAATGCGAACCCCTGCCTCAATAACGCAGAAAGGGGCAATGCGAACCCCCTCGCCTAGTTGAACACTAGCATCTACCACACTACTGGGATGAATCGCTTCTGAACTTGAAGACGTAGCGAGAGAAGGAACAATGTGTGTCATCATCATCATCGTGGATTAGCCCTCTCCTGCCACGGTGTCAGCCGTCTCAAACTCAGGAGGCTCTTCACCTTTTAAGGCGAGTGCTTTTAGTTGATGAGCATCAAAGCGTTTGCCCGTACCTGCATCCGCTAAGCCACGTTTATTCAGCGTTTTGGCGAAGTGTAATAACGGAGCCATTGCTTCTTGCTCGCCGTACAACGCCTCTAAAATAGCGATACGTTCATCTAAGGGGTTTTGAGTAAAGCAGAGGATTTTAATACCCATACGAATGGCTTTACGCTGCTGCGTATTAAATCCACTACGCCGCAGGCCAACGACGTTGATTGAACGGACTTTCCAATCATTGCACATCACAAAGGGTGGCACATTCTGCCGAACACCAGAGAGGCCTCCAATCATGGTATAGGCACCAATATCGCACCCTTGATGCACGCAACTAGCCCCACCAATCACCACAGCATCCCCCACGGTTACATGCCCTGCCAACAACACGGCGTTAGCCAAGGTTACTTGGTTGCCTACCTTGCTATTATGCCCGACATGGCTATTGCACATCAGCAAGCAGCGGCTACCAACCTCGGTTGTGTGGCCTTCGCCTGTGGCTCGATGAATGGTGACATATTCGCGTAACTGGGTATAAGCACCCACACGCACCCAGCTGGTTTCACCTTTAAACTTGGCATCTTGGGGTTCCCCCCCTAGCACAACGCCTGTGGCACACTGCACCCCTTCCTCTAGGATGACATGGCTTACTAGGGTCACGTTGTTGGCCAGCACCACATGATTACCCAGCGTACAATGTTCGCCAATCACACAAAAGGGGCCAATACGAACCTGCTCACCTAAGCGAGCCGTGGGATGCACAATCGCTGTTGGATGGATGGAGGCTTGCGACGAAGGCGAAGCAAGAGAAGAAGCAAGAGAACTTGGGACATTTTTTGACGTATCTTTTTGGAGAATCATGAGAGACAGCCTTAACACACAACCTAGGGTGTTACCTAGCATTTTGCTTTTAAATAACACCTACTGTATCACAAGCATGCCACCGTGTCCAAATCTCTTGCTTGCAAAAGGTTCAGCACTCATCGTCTGACCCCATTCTCTTGCGTCACTTCTATCTTGAATCTGCCCAAACTTTTTACAA
Source organism: Vampirovibrionales bacterium (assembly GCA_046080465.1). GTDB lineage: Bacteria > Cyanobacteriota > Vampirovibrionia > Vampirovibrionales > JAJTHC01 > JBJTUB01. The sequence continues at coordinate 4,728 of JBJTUB010000053.1, forward strand.
ATACGATTATTTATCAAACCCAAACATGAGCCACAGGCGACGATACTCGTTTTGGCTTAGCTGGGCTAACGTAGGCAGGGTGGGCAACACCCACGAGTCATAGCGTTGCCGTAACAGAGTATACCGTTCGGTGGCCGTGGTCGTGTCGCCTAACTGATGATACACAAAAGTGGTGGCCAAAAGCCAAGCTTTATCTAGCTTCTCTACAGAGAGCTGTGTTGGCTCTTGATGATGTGCTAAAAACTGATTAAGATTCTCGGCAGGGGCGTGGCTCAGGCAGTGTAAAAAGGCTTCTAGTGCTTTAAAACGAGTTAAGCTTACACCAAGCTCGTTAGGGGTGAGTAACCTCAATTTTTTGTCGCATTCTTTATAGTCGCCCTGTATTAGCAACGCCCACGCATACCCCAGTACCACCACAGGCTCGTGATTGTACTTACGGAAGAGGGGTCTAAAGTAGTTGATAAGTTCATCGCCCGAAGCCCCTAAAGCGTAGTGCAATAGCCCAATATCTAAATAGGCCGTTAAACGATGCGGGGCAAAGGCCACCACATCGTTCAGCATGGCCAAAGCCTGAGTTAAATTACCACGATGCGTTTCCAGTATCGCTAACAGATGCAAGCCTTCTTCGTGGTTGGGTACATCGGTTAAAAACTTACGTGTCAATCGCAAGCCTTCTTCCAACAAGCCTAAGCGTACATGCGTTAGGCAGTTCCAAAACAGAAGTTCTAAATCGTTTGGGTTTTTCTCTAACAGGTGCTGTAATAACGGCAGTGCGGTGGGGTAATCGGCTAAACGTAAGTATTGAATACACACTAAACGATCCAACACATAGGTATCTCGGCCTTCGGCATGGTTTTTGGCCTCGTTAAACCGTTCAAAGCCTTGTTCCATATTGCCGAAATCACATTCCAATTGCCCAAGGCTCACATAGGCTTGATACAGGGTGGCATCTAAGGTTAAGGCTTGATGCAAGGGCAGGCGAGCTTCTTGCAAATGCCCTAAGTTGGCCAACACCTCGCCCAAGGTTAGGCAAAAACGAGCGTTGTTGGGTTGTAAGGCCATGGCTTTTTGTATCAATGGTAAGGCCTCGGCGTAGCGTCCAACCGCATTATAGGCTTGAGCTAGCAGAGCGGGGGTTTCGGTGGGTTCAATGGCGTAGTGCTGGCTAGCCTCTAGCAGGGGAATGGCCTCGTGGGGGTGTTGTTGCTCTAAACGAATGGCCCCTAATAAAAAGAGGGCTTGCCCATGATCGGGTTTGAGTTCAAGTACCCGTTGTAGCTTGCTGGCACTGGCTTCCAAGTAGCCGTGCCTGCCAAGAGCAATAGCCCAGTTCAGCCAAGGTTCCCAACGAAAGGGCTGCAAGGCAATGGCACGTTGATAGGCCGCTTCGGCCAAATTCGGTTTTTGAGCATCCAGTTGCAAGGCTCCTAACAGCGTCCAAAACGAGGGACGTTCTTCATCTAGCTCTAGGGCTTTGACTAAGGCGGCCTCGGCTTCTTCTAGTTGTTCTTGTTGTGCTAGCAACACGCCCATGTTTGCCCATGCGTCGGCGTAGGTAGGTAAAATATGCAAGGCTTGTTCTAGTTTTTCCATAGCAGCTAGAGGATCGCCTGCCTCGGCAAGTTGTAGCCCTTGGTGCATAAAGGCTTCGGCGGGGCTGGCCCCGTTGGAAGCACTCGCTTTTTCGTAAGCTTCAATAGAGGATTGGTACTGTTGTAACTGGAGCCACCATTGTTTTAAGGTGTTTAAAAACGAGCTGAACATAGGGGGGTAAAGGGTTCTTTTTTACTTGTGGGGAACATCGTGGGGCAGAAGTAGGGATAGGAGTCTACCTCTTAAGTTTTAATTATTAGTATAGCGTAGGTTGTCTGCTTTGGGGAAATAGAGAGAGAAAGAACCAGGAGACCCTAAAAGTCTAGCTGTGTTTGTGGTTAAATAAAGAGTGTTTCCGTTATGTAGACGATCCTCCGAAACATGACTCTTTTTCAGCATCTCGATACGATCCAAGATCCTCGTTATAAACGAGGCATTCGCCAC
>JBJTUB010000054.1:0-3743 GCA_046080465.1 Vampirovibrionales bacterium
CCGACTGAAGCCGTAGAAGAGCCTCCTTTAAAGGAGTGGACGCATCTCTCAGGCAAGGCTCAGGCGGGCATGATGCTGGCCTCGTTGCTGATTGGCGTGCTGGCGGGGGTTATTGGCTTGGGCGGGGCGATGTTCTACATCCCTATTTTATCGGATGGCTTGCGGTTACCTTACAAACAGGCCTTGGCCACATCGGCGGGGGTGGTATGGCTCACATCGTTTGGCACGGTGGCGGGCAAAATGAGCCAAGGGGCTATTCCGTGGGAGCTAGCCTTGACGGTATCGCTACTAACCTTTGTTTTTGGCTGGTGGGGAGCCAAGCTACAACACCGCACCCCCACCCGAGTATTACGGTTGTTCCATATCACGCTGTTGGGTTTAGCTTTGTTTGAAACCCTCCGCCAGTTGATTTAGGCTATAAAGAACGAAAGAATATATCTTCTACCATGTCTTCCTTAGTAAGTATTATCATCCCCGCCTACAACCGAGCTCACCTGATTGAACGCACCCTGCAATCGGTGGTGGCTCAAACCTACCCTCACTGGGAACTGATTGTGGTGGATGATGGTAGCACCGATGCAACGGCGAACGTGGTAGAAGCGTTTATTGAATCTTACACAGGCGAGCAACCGCTTCGGTTGATTCAACAGGCGAATCAAGGTGTCAGCGTGGCTCGCAATACGGGGCTAGCCTATGCCACGGGGCAGTATGTGTGCTTTTTAGATAGCGATGATGCCTACCACCCGCAGTTTTTAGAAGCCACCGTACAAGCGGCTCAAGCGTATCGTGTACCCATCGTGTTTACAGGGTTTAACCGCACCAAGCCCAATAAACGTCATGCTAAAACCGTATTAAAAGGATCACATCAGCACCTTCCTCTGGGCGACTTTGATTTTTTAGCGTGGCAATGCCACCTCCATCTAAATACCTGTTTATTTGAGAGAGGGTTGTTTACCTCGCCCGAGGTCCAATTTACTGCGGGGGTAACACTGGGAGAAGACACCGAAGTGATGCTTAAACTGTTGCATACTCATCCCAGTGTGTATGTAAACCAAGTGCTATTTCATTACCATGTACAGCCTGATAGTGCCACACGAAAACCAACACCGTATATGGCCTTATTAGCGATGTACACACGCGTACTAGCTTGGCTAGAAAGGGAGTATCCCCCAACGCCAGAATGTGATGTTCAACAGCAACGCTTACACTTGGTACGCCTGCAAGAAGCGTTAGGAGCATTGAAGCACCTCCCACGCCACGGAGAAGCGATACAGCAACAACGCCAAGAGATTACTCAAACCTATGTTGCTTCTTATTCTTTCAAACAACTGTGGCGTTTACCCCGTGTCAGTGTGTTAAAAAAGCTAAAGCTCACACTGGCCAAATGGAAGGCTCAATACCATGTCTAAACCTCTATCACTCTTATTTGTCATGACCGATTTTCTAGGCGGTGGCATTGAGACTATTTTAGTCAACTATGTGAATGCCCTTGCCCAACAGCCCGATTATGCCGTGACGGTGGTTATTTTGGGGGCCTTGAATAAAAACCATCAATACCTTGCGTTTTCTCCGTTAGTGCCAGTGCATCATTTTGGGGTATCGCCTAGGCCGGCCAAGGTTTCTAAGGGATGGCAACGGTGGGTACGTCCGCTCACTAAAGGCGTATGGCTAGTGCAATCTGCGATCGCCAAGCGTTCGGTTCGCCGCCAGCTTCAGCAACTACACACCCAGCACGCTTTTGATGTGGTGATTGATTTTAAAAGCGGCTTTTCCTGTTTAATTGATCTCTTCAAACAGTGGAATGTCCTCACACTCACGTGGATTCACGGCTCGTATTCAGAATACTTTGTGAAGCAACAGATTTACGAGCGTCATGCCATTGCCCAGTACGATGGTGTGGTCTGCCTTACCCAGCGTTTTAAAACCGCCTGTGCGATAGACTTCCCTGATTTACATGATAAACTTTCAGTGATTTACAACCCACTGGATGCGGAGTCGATTGTTCAGCGTTCGTTGGAACGTGCGAGCCTGCCACCCTCTGCCCAAGCTAGGTTAGATCAGCCCTATCTGGTTTCTGTCGCTCGGCTCGATAAACAAAAAGATTTTGAGACCCTACTGGTTGGGTTTCAGCAGTTTGTACACGCTCACCCCGCTAGCCCTTTACAACTGTATTTGGTAGGCGAGGGGAATCATCGGCCTGTTGTAGAAGCTCGCATTCACGAGCTTGAACTCACCCACAAGGTACACTTGTTAGGCGAACAAGCCAACCCCAGCGTCTGGATGCGACACGCCCAAGCCGTGGTGTTGTGTTCCGTGTGGGAAGGGTTGCCCACCGTGCTAATTGAAGCCCTGTGTTGTCAAGCCCTCATTATTTCTAGCGATTGCCCCGACGGCCCCGATGAAATTTTGGCGTATGGAGCCTATGGCGTGTTGGTACCCCCCAGCGACCCAAAGGCCTTGGCCAACGTATTTGGCCAACTTGAGGCAGGGACGCTTCAAAAACCTGCAATCGTAGACGATGTTGCCCATACCACCCAACGGTTTACCACCTCACAAAGTATCAATGCGTTTCAGAAATTGCTAGAAAAGCATCATAAAAATAGCCTTTCTAGGTAAAGCGTTTTAAGGCGATCGTTATCATTCATCGGCCACGGTGGCACGCTGACACCAACCGCTAGATACTAACAACGAGACGCTTTAGGAAGATATCCAGTAAGCGTCAATCGTAGTGAATCCATCGATGTTTTGTTGACGCTCTTGCTCTATAAAGCCCCAGTGTTTATAAACTGGCCAGCCTGCTAGTGAGGCTCGCACCCACCAGAAACTTTTTTTAAAACAGGGGGTAGCCGCTAAAGCTGTATGCCATAACTGACTTGCCACACCGTTGCCTTGAAAATCCCTATGGATATAAAGCGACTCTAACTCCATGGATGTAGGGGGTGGAAGGAGTGAAAGCTCTGCAGAGTTTTGGGACAGTACAGAGTCTAGTGAAGAAGGGTGGGGGTGTTGTCTCACAATTAAGTAACCCACACACTCATTTGGTAGTTCACTTGTAAAGGCTCCCCATAAAAATGCTGTTGGATTATGAAAATGAGCTTCAAAAAAGTGATGAGTTTAGGGCTTGCCCAACGAGCGACTAGGTGTTTAGGTAAGCCATCCTGACCAGCCGTTGCCCAAATAGCCGATGTGCGAATTGCATTCAACTGAACTAACTCTGCTAGTTGTAGTGGCCGAATAACGATAGAGGATGAGCGATTATCCATAAGGGGTACTTAGCCACGGAGCAAGTTGTGCTTCATTTAGGTTTAAAATGTTGGCAATCTTGGCTTTTGGAGTGGCAAAATCAAGTTGTTTTGTTTTCCATGCCAACACAGCATGTAGTCCTTTAGGTAGTGTATGCCCCATAGAATCTAGCTCTGTATAAAAAAAAGGAGCGTCTTCATACTTTTTAGACAAAGTATCTAAAGACAAGTACGATCCACTCATAGCAGAAGATGGGGTTCCTAGTTTACCTTGTATATAAGCGTAAATATTTTCGGCTTGACTCACGCCTAAGTGTAGCCTTTTTAAAGTCCCTGTTGCATTGGCTAGGATATCAGGAGAGATTTTTTCCAACTGGGTATATAGCTGTATGGCCTCGATTAGTGACTTTTGAACTCCTTGATAGGGATCTTGGCTTGTGTTCAACGTTGCAGAAGTACCGAAGGTTAATAACTTTGCTTGAGGGTTATAGAGCAAAGAAA
>JBJTUB010000055.1:0-2904 GCA_046080465.1 Vampirovibrionales bacterium
GTTGACACAGAAAGTTCGCCGATAGGGGCTTTTGCAGGGGTTTCTATAGTCTTTTGAGCGTGCGGAAAAAGTAGGGCTCCGTACATTGTTACATATCGTTTTGCGGACAACCTTGAAAGGCCCTGTGTGCCTACCTTTCAAGCTCTCTCTCTCTTGGGTTTCACCCTTTTATAGAGATTTGCAATGGCTCCTCTACACTGTTTAGAGGAGCCTTCTTTAGTGCTGAACCTCGGTGGCCGATAGCTTTATTATGCAAGGGGCAAGGTTGCAGACCACCTACTGCCTCTTCGGGCCAACAGGCCAAAGATTTTCTTTCTCTCTCTCTTTCTCGATAGGCAGGTGTTCTTGAACAAGAACACCTTTTTCTTTTGCAAAAAGCCCATTCGGGCGTGCGATGAGCGGTGTTGGGTTGGCCTCGTTAGGCAGCAAGTCGATCTTATACCCATTCCAAGATTGAATAGTGGATTTTCTCGCTTGTCGCTTTATATTGCCCCCCTTCAGCAGTTACAGGGGCTTCGCTCCTATAGCTCCGTTTTCTCAAAGGGGTTTACGCAACCAACGTTCAACACTTCATTACACGCCCGAATGGGCTTTTACAGAGTCTTCTATAGTCCCCAAACCAGAGAGCTTTTTACTTTCCAGAGAGCGTTTTACTTCATAGAGAGACACTATAAACAGATAGGGATGCACCCAAGAACGCTGTAAAGCCGTGGGGACATCCCCTTTTTATTAAGAGACTATAGTGGTAAACGCATGCGACTGCAACTGCTCTAACGTGCAAATAGCGAGTGCCTGTTGATGCGTTGATTCCAGCTTAACCCATGGAGCCACCCCAGCATGGTAGGCCTGCAACCACCGTGAGGCACACAAGCACCAAGCATCGCCAGCTTTTAAACCAGGAAACTGATACTCTGGGCGAGGCGTGGTTAAATCGTTGCCCTGTTGCAAGGTATACTCTAAAAACGCTTGGGTTAGTACAGCACACACGGTATGTTGCCCTAAATCTAAACGATCGGTATGACAAAAGCCATCACGCAACCAACCTGTTTTCGGTGAGCATCCACACAACTGTAAAGGCTCGCCCAACACGTTGAGTGCATCGGCAGAGAGCAAAGAATAATTCATTTAAGAGAAAACCTTTTTTAGCAACTACTTTGAGGCCAGTTGGATGGGCTGATATTTCAATTTTGCAAGATACGCAGGACTCACGGAGGCAGTTGCCTTAGCAGAAAAAACAGCGGTATCTAGACACAACACTGACAAAATAATTGCAAAGGTACCTAAAAGCAAAATGGATATTAAATTACAAGCAGAAGCGAATCGAGTGGTCATAAATAAAGATCTTTAAGATGTAAGTAATATATTGTAAACTTCAAACTATTGAGACTCTAGTATCACTAAAGCACTCTGAAAACACAAGCGAAATGTAGGTAAATAAGTGTATTTGTTACAATAGCTTAACACTACTTATTATGAGCAAGGGCTTCCGTAGCGGGCATCAATGGCATCAATCGCACGCAAGGTGTCATCGTCTAGGTGAATAGCCACCGAGCTAATACATTCTTCCAGTTGGGCAAGGCTCGTTACCCCAATGATGTTGCTACTTAAAAAGGGTTGTTGATTCACAAAAGCCATGGCCAGCTGCGTTGGTGTGATGCCTAAGTGCTTGGCTAACGCAATATAGTCGGCCGTGGCTTCACGAGCCGTGGACGTATCGTAACGAGCCCAGTAATCGGGGTATTTGTTAATACGACAATCGGGGGTGGCAGTTTGGTTGTGGTATTTACCGCTTAGCAAACCACAGGCCAAGGTGGCGTAGTTAATCAGGCCAATCCCTTCATAGTGGCTAATTTCCGCCAAGGCCACTTCATACTGACGATTCAATAAACTGTACGCATTTTGAATAGAGGCCGGCCGTTTAACCCCGAGTTTATCAGCCCAGTGAAACCATTGCATCACGCCCCAAGGGGTCTCGTTGGAAAGCCCCCACTCACGTATTTTACCTGCTTCTATCAGTTCGCCCACGGTGCTTACCACGTCTTCAAAATGAGTATCGGCGTGTTGCAGTTTAGACGAATAATAACGCGTGCCAAAAACGTTCACCCCTCTATCAGGCCAGTGCAGTTGATATAAATCAATATAATCGGTTTGTAACCGTTGCAAACTACCGTCTAGGGCTTCTATAATGTTCTCTCGGTTGTGGCAATGTTGCCCATCTCGCCCCCGCAACCACGTAATGCCCCCACGGGTACGCCCCGCTACTTTGGTGGCTAAAATCACTCGTTCACGTTGGCCGTGCGTGGCAAAATAGTTGCCAATCATGCGTTCCGTTGCGTGGCAGGTGGTCGCATCGAGTGGAACCGCATAGATTTCGGCAGTATCCCAAAAGTTAATGCCCGCCTCTAAGGCATACGTCATTTGCTCAAAGGCTTGGGCTTCGGTATTTTGTTGGCCCCAGTTCATGGTACCTAGGCACAACAACGAAACCTCAATGGTGCTGGTGCCAAGGCGACGCATGGGCATCGCAGGGGAAAGAGTCGTATTCGTCGTAGCGTGAGTCGCAAACATAGGGGAAGCATCCTTCAACTATTAAACAAAACGGCTTGCAATCGCTACCCAACCTTGTTATGATAGGCTCCATCAAGCACACCGATTATTACTGATTATTAGGGGCTGTTTTCAAATAAATTACTGTAACTATAGATACCGCTTATGAAACTCAACCAAAAACTTGATTTGACTCATGTATCAATGGGGTTTATAGGGGCGAAGCCCCATAGGTGCTAAGATAAAAGCTTGGAAGGGAGAGTTTGTCGGGGGCGTTGCTCTCGGCAAATAGGTGAAACCCAATGGCCTTCTTCAAATTGTATAATACTACAGTCACACACCGCTTGCCTTAACACT
>JBJTUB010000056.1:0-2321 GCA_046080465.1 Vampirovibrionales bacterium
GTGGATTGGCTTACCTTAGGCACGCTGAGCCGAGCTTTGCAAGCCGTGGGTCGTTTGTTAGGGTTGGCGTTGTTACTGATGTTTCTACCCGAGGTGAAACTTGATGCCACCCGTGTTTGGGATTGTTGGCAAGCTATTTTAGGGTTGTGGGTGTATTGTGCTGTGGTAAAACTAGTATTACGTTAACGTAAAGCAATGTTACAAGCGTGCGAAAAAAGGTTTGTCGAGGGTTCTAATACCAATTCACACATTAAATAGCGTAAGAATCTGTTTCATTAACTGGGGGCAACGGGGGCGTTAGCCCCCGTTAATAAACCTAGGGGGGAGAGTTTGAGAGGGAGGAACGACCTCTCAAGATTGCCCGTAGGGCAATGTAAAACGAGGAACTTAGGAATGTACGGAAAGATAGTCATTCCACTATACCACCAGACCCTCTATAAATACTGCTCTTTCAGCTTCTTTTTTAGTATTTTACCTGTCGGCCCTTTGGGTAAATCGTGGCTAATCATAAAGGCATCGGGTACAAAACTGGGGGAAAGCTGTTGATGCACCAGTGCCTTTAGCTCTTGAATCAACAGGTGTTGAACGTCTCCTGCTTGCAACACATCCGTGGCTTCGGGCTGGGGCTGAATGCACGCTAAAATAGCCTCGCCTAGTTTGGTATCTTTTTTAGGAATACAGGCGACTTCGGCAACGGCCGTGTGTTGAGCCAGTACACGTTCAATGCAAATGGGGGCAATGTTTTCGCCAGCACGAATGATAAGATCTTTCAAGCGTCCGCCAGAAATAACCAAGCACCCGTTTTCGTCAAAACGGCCTAAATCACCTGTGCGTAACCAGCCTTCAGGGGTAACTACTTCCGCCGTGGCTTCAGGGTTGTGGTAATAGCCTTGCATGACATTGGCCCCTAAAACCTGTATTTCGCCTTCAGGGCTATTGACGCAGGGATACGTGGCCAAGGTGGCTTGGGTTTCTGGGCAACACAACCGCACCTGTAACCCTTCTACCACTTGCCCTACCGTACCAATTTTTGCCCCCACCTGTGGACTGTTGACGGCAATGGCGGCCATGGTTTCAGTCATGCCATAGCCTTCTAACACCGTGGCTTGCAGGGTGGCTTCAATATCGTTCATCAACGGTGCTGCCAAGGCCATCCCTCCTGAAATGCACCACTGTAGGTGTCCAAACGGCTTCGCACCTGCTGGCAGGCTGCTTTGTAAGCGTTTAGCGTACTGTAATATCATGGTAAACATGGTGGGTACTAGTGGTAAAATGGTGATGCCATCGTGCTGTAAGTGATGCACCAATTGCTTTGGCTGAAACTTAGGCACAAAGTAGGTGGTGGCACCTAACTGTAAGGCCATAAGGCTACACAACAACCCATAGCAATGAAACAGAGGAATCCCCAGTAAAAAACGATGTTCGGCGGGTTTGAACTGTAACACACTCTGGAAGCCCGCCAAGCTGGCGGCAATATTCGCCTCGCTAATCATGACCCCCTTCGGTGTGCCTGTGGTGCCACTGGTATACAGCAACAAAGCCAACTCATCGTGCAAGGTAGGTGGTTGTGTGGCTAGCCATGCCTCTAGCTCGGCAAGAGTCTCGTTCTGTTTCCAGTAGCCTTCTAGGCTAGGGGTCACCAGCTTGGTGAGCAAGGTTTGCTGGCATAGCACCTTGGGCAACGTGAGACGCTCTAAGCTTAGCCCTTGCTTCTTAACCGATTCCAACGCCAAGGATTCGCACCCTACCAAGGCCGCAATTTCGGCATGTTTAAACACATAGGCAATATCCTCGGGGGGCATCAGTAAATTAATCGGCACGGGTACCAACCCTAGCACCCGCAAGGCCAATAAGCTGATCAAACATTCGGGCTGATTCCAAAAAAGCAAGGCCACTCTATCGCCACGTTTTAGTGACGAAAAGTGCTTGTCTAAGCCTTTGGCAGTTTGTAGTACACGCCGATACACAGTTTCATACGTCCATTCGGTAGATTCAGAAACAAAGGCCACGGCCGTGCTAGGCACATGCGGAGAAGCAAGTAACTGGAGTAAGGTCATTCGGGTTCACCCTTTGCAACACAGGAGGTAAGTAACGTACTGTTCATTTTAAAATAGTATTAGTCTTAGTGTACCATATAGAAACACCTACTTCTATAGAAGACTCTGCAAAAGCCCATTCGGGCGTGCAATGAAGGGTTGAAAGCTGGGGGCGTTCGCCCTCGCAATGAAGCACCGAACGCTGGAAGCGTAAGAATCTAAAAAATGGGGTTTATAGGGGCTTCGCCCCTATAAATACTGTAGGGGGGAGAGTTTGAGAGGGAG
>JBJTUB010000057.1:0-3297 GCA_046080465.1 Vampirovibrionales bacterium
CTGTTTAAAGCCAAAGAGAATGCCGTACAAGGGTTAGAAACCGCAGGTCAACTGGATAAAAACGGTCGTGTTTTGGGGAGTCTCTTTGCAGGGTTTGGAGCTGTTTGGCAAGTTGTGGTAGGGGGAACTACCCGCAAAGCCAACCAAGCTTTAGGCGGTCTTGCTCAAGAGGTAGAGGCTCAGTATGTTAAAAACCTTCATGGGGCGAGTACCGACGTTATTCAAAAAATTAGCGATTTTCAGCCCGATATCTTCTTTAAGCAGCTGGCTAAAATCGACCCTGTGTTTAACGCACGAGCCTTTGTACCCAAGCCTATGTACATGCTACTCGCCTCGTTGGTGGGTGGGGCAGGAGCCTTGCTTTACAACCTAATTGAACACGGTAGCATTGGTGGTGGTGTACGTTTAGGCAACCTGCAAGCGGGTGTGGGCGGTATGGGTGGCCCTGAGGGTGGCCATGCTGGCCATGGTGGCGGTCATCATTAACTATCAAACGTGAAGACAATAAAGTGATCGTAATAATTGTTCGGGTCTAAGCTGTTAATGGCCCCGTGGTGGGTGTTTAAAAACCCTAAACTCGAGGCAAACTCTTGAATCCGAAAGTGCGGACTCCCGAATTTAGGTAAGCCTGTGTTACCCGCATAGGCATCGGTCACGCCATCTAATCCCGCAGGAACCACCTCGCCTGTGGCGGGGTTTTTTGCCCCTCCCCAATCGACTTCCACGGCTACTAGCATGTGTTCATCGCCACTGCCTTGCTTAACTCCAATAATCACACTGCCTGGGGGGGTTTTATCGGGGGTTAAATCAAACACGGGTACTGAATACATGTTGCCTAAGTGATACCGCTGATAAAAGCTTCGGATTTGTTGGGTGTGGGTAATGGTAACGGGTATTTTACTGGCTGCATCAGGATAAGCGGCTAGCAAGGCTGGGCGGATAACATACGTCCACGCCGCCGCCGCACACCCATAGCTCCCCATGTTGTAAGGGGTCGGCTTGTGATCTAAGTGAGCTTGATACGCCAATTGAGCCATCCGCCAGCGCACATTGATTTTTGGGGTTCCTAGTCCCGTGGGGTGACGTTTTAACCCCGTGGGGGTATAGCTCCATACGGTCGGCTTTGGCGGTGGGGGTGGCGTCGGCTCCATCGCCAACTGGGCTGAAGGCTTGGCTCCTTGGGCAGGTTGCACGTTCCAGTTGGCTAAATAAAAACAGGCACCACTAAATACCGTAAACACCAATGTAATAAGGAGTGCTTTTTGGCCTATCGATAGCTCTTTATCAACGGCCATGCTGCTAGCTTGGATGCTTGGCTCGGATGCCTGACTGACAAAGGAAGGAATGCGATCATTCGATGAGTTAGAAGGAGGGGGAGGGGGGGGGAACATCGACATAAGTATGGAGTCTCTCTAAACGAAGCGGAATTAATCTAGTCGGCAGAGTCGTTGTCGGCCTAGGCGTGTGGGGGGGCGAGTTGCTTCCTTCATTTGTAGGAGGGGTTGGCTTTTTTACTCGTTTTTTTGTATACTAAAAGATGTGTCTATTTGTTAAAAAGAGAGAGAGTTCACCTTTGCCTATGTTTCGTTGTCTAACTTTGGCTTTTATTATGTTTGCTAGTAGCACGTTGGCCAACGCCGAAGCCTTGCGTCTTTACACGCCTTTGCATCAAAGCGATGAGCCTTTTGCCCTGCATGCCTTGGCTCCGTTGCCTAACTTGCCCACCCCTAGTAGCGATGTGTTGGTAGAAAACAAGCAAGGGAGCAGCACCCCAGCCACGGAATCGAACATCCCACAAGAGCCGTTTCGCCTAAAAAAAAAGTAGTTCGGCAAGGGGGTTGGTTACAAGTAGAATCTTGGTTTGAAACGCGTGCGTTTCCGCCTGTTGTGATATGGCAAGGCAAGCAGTATCCTTTTTACTACCCCCCCGCTACGCAAGAGCTGGATGCCCCGAAGGTGGCGTGGATACCCATTGACCCGCTAGAAAACGTAGGCACTCACGTTTTGCGTATCCAGCAAGAGGCGGGAAAGCCCCCTTTGGCAACGTGGCAGATAACGGTGCAATCTGGGCAGTTTGGCCAACAGAACATTCATGTCAGTAAAGGTGCCAAGGGGCTAGAGGCCAGTGCCGAAGAGTCTCGTTTGGTGGAAGCATGGAAGCGACGCCGTACCCCTACCTTGTATGCTGATATGCGTGGCTTGCCATGGAAGCCGCCTGTACCCCAGTGCATGAATAGCCCTTTTGGTGTGAAGCGTTTGTACGATGGCGTTTTTTCGGGGAATTACCACAAGGGGATTGATCAAAAATCACCGCAAGGCCAAGCCATTCATCCTGTAACGGCGGGGGTGGTGGTTATGGCTGGGCAGTATCCGTTGCATGGTGGCACGGTGGCGGTAGATCATGGCCATGGCTTGGGGAGTATTTACATCCATATGCACCAAGTCAAGGTCAAGGTGGGGGATACTGTCTCGCCAACGCAGGTGCTAGGCACGGTGGGTAGCACCGGCTTTGCCATGGGGCCTCATCTTCACTGGGGCTTATATTTACACGGTATCCCCCTCAACCCCGTAGAGGGCTGGGTTCACGTCACCCCCTGTTAAAAGGAGCCACCCCATGAGCCAAACGAATCCAACAGAGATTGCCAAACAGTTTAGCTTGATTGCGGGAAGCCTGACGTTTTTAGGCTTCTTTTTACCGCAGCTGTTTGAGGGGATTCCTCCAGTTGAGAACCTGCTGTTGACCGTTATGGCTGCGGCGGTGATGAGTATCCTTGGGTGGAAGTTTGGCCTTATTTGGGGCGAACCTATTGCCGAACGACGATTGGTGCCAAAAGCCAAGGCCAGTAATAAACAAGAGACGACAGTAGAAGCCTTACCTTCTCAAGCTGAGACGGTAGCCCCTGCAACACCAACTGAGCCAACACCAACGACAAGTAAGCAAACCGATGTGGTAAGTAGCTCCATCTCGCCTGAAGACGAAAACCCGAGCCATAGTTGGGAAGTCAACGGCACGGGTGGCTCCGAGGATGCCACTTCTCGTAACCGAGAGGCTTAACTCCTCTTTTTGCAAAGCTTTGTTCCTTCTACTTTAGGCCGAAGGTTAGAATGAGGGAAACACCTAGGCTGGTGAAATCCCTCACCCCAGCTCTCTCCCTAAGGTGTATTGTTTCGCATGATTACAAAGATGTTCATGGTATAGTATTAGGACTTCACTATCTTTCAGAACGAGGGCACCATGCACATTAAACTACACGCCAAGGCACGGACCACCCCTGCCATTCGAGCCGAGATTCAACA
>JBJTUB010000058.1:0-3562 GCA_046080465.1 Vampirovibrionales bacterium
CAACCTCTAGTTAACACTCTTCTTTATTCTTTCATGCTTTTTCTCTGACGCTCTTGACTTTGGGCTTGACCTCGCTGCATGTTGGCGGTATAGTAACAATAACCAAAATAAACAATCAATTGTCGGGGTGGCGGAATGGTAGACGCGCACGTTTGAGGGGCGTGTGGAGCAATCTGTAGGGGTTCAAGTCCCCTTCCCGACATTTTTTGTTTTTTATGAGCTTGACTCTAATGAACACTCCTTCTTTTTCTTTATCGTTACCTAGCACCTACCAAAGCATGCAATTTTACGCCCCTTACGATGTTCGTTACGAATCGGTGGCGTTACCTACCTTGCAATCAGGCGAGGTGCTGGTGCGTATCGGCACGGCCTTAACCTGTGGTACCGATTTAAAATGCTATCGCCGTGGACACCCTGTTTTACTAGGGCAGTTGCCCTCGCCGTTTGGCCATGAGTTTGCAGGCACCGTGGCCGCCGTGGCCGAAGATGTCACTCAGTGGCAGGTGGGCGATAGAGTGGTGGCCGTCAATTCGGCTCCGTGTGGCGAATGCTTCTACTGCCAAAAACAGCAGCCTAACCTGTGCGAAACCTTGGTATTATTAAACGGTGCCTACGCCGATTACATTGTGGTACCCGCCAACATCGCTAAGATAAACATGCACCGTTTGCCAGAAACTCTCCCTTTTGAGGTGGCGGCTTTTACCGAACCCTTGGCCGTTGCCATGCGTGGCGTGCTAGATATGGGCTTACAGGCAGGCGATCATATTGCCATTATCGGCGTAGGGCCAATTGGGCAACTGATGGTGAAGGTGGCTAGCCTGAGTGGCTTCAAAGTAACGGTGTTGGCTCGCAACGAGGCAAAACTCGCCATGGCGCGCCGTTTTGGGGGTGCCATCGCCACAGTAAACATTGCCAACGGCATCGATGCCCCCCACATTGTGGCACAGTACAGCCCCGAAGGCCGAGGCTTTGATGCGGTCATTGAAGCCGTTGGCCTACCCGAGGTGTGGGAATCCTGCGTTTCTTTAGTACGACGAGGGGGCAAAGTACACTGGTTTGCTGGGTGTGCGGGTGGTAGCACCATCACGCTGGAAACTCGTCGACTGCATTACGATGAAATTACCCTGTACAGCCTGTTTCATCACACGCCCGCCTTTGTAAAGCAGGCTTTTGATTGGCTGGCGACAGGCTTTTTGGATCCAACCCCCTTGATTACGGATACCTTGCCGTTGCCTCAACTAGAAACCGCCTTACAGCAGATGCAAGCAGGGCAGGGATTTAAATACGCCTTAGTGCCAGAAGCCTCATCGCCTCACGCTTCTGTACCACCAACGTTAACGGAGGCTTAACCCCTGATGCGTTGGCAAGCCCTCGATCCACTCACCTTGCAGTTGTTAGCACAAGGCTTACAGACGCAGTTGGTGGGTAGCAAAGTACAAAAGCTGCAACAGCACGCCCATCACGATTGGGTGTTGCAGGTATGGAAGCCTCAGCCAGAGATACCCGCCAAACAGCAGTATTCCCGTTTGGTTATCAGCGTGAATCGTCAAACGCCCTATGTGTACTTGGCTCGCCCGTGCGATATGGAAGCCAGTGTGCTTGGGGAAACGTTTCAACACGCCACGCCGTTTTGCATGGCCTTACGCAAGTTTTTACAAGGAGCCGTGGTACTGCGTGTCGAGACCACTCCCGCCGATAACGCCTTGCATGTGGTGTTTAATCAAGCCAACGAGCTAGGCTTCCGCAAGCAAGTCACGCTCACGCTCGAACTCATGGGCAAATACAGCAACCTGATTCTACACGAAACCGAAACCGCTCAGATTTTAGCTATCTCCACGGTGGTTAGCCCCACCATGAGTAGCGAACGCCAGTTGACTGTTGGCGGCCTGTACCAACCCCCACCAACTCCACAACACAAACCCTTGCTCATTCATTCCAGCACCAATCAGTGGCGTGCCTTGCTTCAAACAGCCTTGCCAACGCAATGGGTGAAGCAGCTGCAATCGGCGTTTTGGGGATGCCCCAAGGCTCTGTTACAGCACTCTTTACAAGCACTCAAAGATCGTCTATCCACGCCCCCTGAAACCTCGTCCGAAGCCTCGTCCGAAGCCCTGTTGGAGGCTTGGCTCACCGCTACCGAGGTGTTCCGCACCCCACAGCCAAACCTAGATGCTTGGCAACTTCACACGTCTGTCTCTTCCTCGCTTTTAAAAGAGAGCTTTCATTGGCGGCCACACACCAAAGCAGCCCTGACCACCGAAGAAGCTAGCACTCATGCCCTACAACAACTAGAGGCGTGGCGATGTTGGGTGCAGGCTCAAGTACGCTACCAACGGTTTGAACAACAGCAACAAAGCTGGTTGTTGGCCTTGCACCGCCAAGAAGCCTTGCTCGAAGAACAAACGCAGCATGCTGAAGCCACGCTGGTGAATGAGGTCGATATCGAACAGCCTCAGGCTCAAGGCGATGCCCTACTCACCCTGTACAGCATGAAGACCCTTCCAAACAACGGGCCAACCCAAGCCCACTACACGTTTGAAAACCCCCTGACCCTACAACCCGAAACCTTTGGCCCCTTTGATGTTCGAGATTCGTGGTTACAGGCAGGGCAACGGTGTTACAAACAGGTGCATAAGCTTAAGGGCAAACAGCAACGCCAACTGGAACAATGGCAAGCACTGGAAGCCCACCTAGCCACCCTAAAAGCCTTGCGGGTGTGCGTAGAAACGGCTCAAACCTTGGATGATTTAGCCCACTGCCGTGACGAGCTGGAAACCCTGAACGTGATTAAACGCAGCGCCCCCGTGGTGACACCCTCGCACGCCAAAGCCAAACGTCTGCAACATCAACGCAAAGTTAAGCACACGGTGGCCTTGCACGAGGCTCAAACCCCTAGTGGGCTAACCGTCTGGATTGGCAAAAACAATGCGGCCAACGCTCAACTGATTACCAAATTGGGCAAGCCCACCGATTGGTGGTTTCATGTCGGCGAAGGGTTGGCAGGATCGCACGTGGTGGTACGCACCCACAACACGCCTGAAGAAGCTCGCCCTAGCAACGAGACCATTGCCTTTGCGGGGGGCTTGGCGGCGTGGTTTTCCAGCGGGCGTGAGAGTGGTAAGGTTCCTGTCATGATGACGCAGCTCAAACATGTAACGCCCATTCCTAAAAGCTGGCCCGGCCATGTAACCCACAAACACGAGGAACTGTTTATGCTTATCCCACAGGGCCTTCGCCCACACACTGAAGCCCATTCGGGCGAGCAATGAAGCGTTGAACCTTGGTTCCCTCAAGGGCAAGTAACGGTTACGTTTCTACCCTCTCTCCTTAAGGGAAAAAGTTAGAATGAGGAAAACGTAAGCGACACCTAGGTTTGTGGAATCCCTCACCCCAGCCCTCTCCCTAAGGTGTATTGTTTCGCATGATTGCATTGTTGTGTAACCCTGCTATAATTGAAGTGCGAGCATAACGTTTGCCCGATATATTTGCCATAACCTTAACGCCTCGTTTGGCTCTCGCAAACCGACGATACAACACTGAATCAAAGCCTGTTTCGTCCACA
>JBJTUB010000059.1:0-3947 GCA_046080465.1 Vampirovibrionales bacterium
TTCAACTAAGCTCGCTTGCTTTGAAAACAGGAGGGCTTTTTCTCGGAGATCTAAACTGTAAGCCATGGTAATTGTTCCTTTCAATAAAACAGTCACTCTGTATAGTCTACCACGATTCAAAAATATTTCAAAATACTATATTTGAAGGATTAAAACTAGAAAAACCTACCGTATTAAACTCCCTCTTACTCACACGCCATAAGACATCAATAGCGTTATGAAACGACGTGACAATACCCTGAAACCCCTGTTGGGCTAAATCAGTGGTTGAGAACTCTTTAGGCAAGTTTTCAACGTTTGTGTTAGCAGAAAGAGTAAATCGTTCAGGCAGTAATAGTTTTTTCCAGACAGGTTGAAGTTGCCCGTTCATCGTTTCTACAAGGTGCTGTTCCTGTGCTACATGCACATGATCCAACCAGCCTTGCCTCGGCCTTAGGTTAATCGTATCTTGCGACATCAAGGGAATCGCCGTTGATAAAACCTTGCGAGACGATGGCTCCTGCCATTCTAAGCTCTTTGTATAGTTTGAAGACAAAAAAGTAGACAAATGAGTGTGCATTAACAATCATTCCATCCTTATACCAATTTCATAAATAAAGGGCGTCTGTCGCTTTCGTTGTCGCTACGATTCTCGATGAGTTTATGTACGTCTCTGTACACCGCACTCATCTGCGAGTCTAGGCTCCTAGAAATCACCTACACGTCCTTCATTTCTAAAAATGGTATTAGCACTAAAGAGCCAATCATGCCCCAGAAAAACACATAACACACCACAAGGGCTATAGAAACCTCTACTATAGAAAGTACCCTAAATAATTTTTAATGACCATATCTTAAAGCTGCCCGTTTATTGTTTATGAAGCAACAGTTATACACCTTAAGGCAAAGGCCACACTCATACCCACATTAAGAGTAATCGCCGTTTAAGTGAGTTTTTGGATGGTTTCACTCAGCCACTGCTTCACCCAAGGCAACCCTCGTTGAGCCGTCAAAACAGAGCTTTGCTTCGTTTCGTCCAAGTCTGCGTGAATTTTGAAGTGTTCTTGAAGGGCTTCCATAAGTGCCTGTTTGTTAGGTAGTTTACTAAGCTTGCCTTGCTTAACGACGGAAACAGTCCCTGTTTCTTCAGAAACCACAAAGCAGGTAACAGGGCTAAGTTCGCTTACGCCAATGGCGGCACGGTGTCGTGTGCCGTATCGCCAAGATAAATTGGGATCTTCTGTAAGAGGAAGCAAGGCTCCTGCGGCCACAATGGTTTTGTCAATATCCACTAGCACGGCACCATCGTGCAAAGGTGTATTAGGATGAAACAGTGTAAGCAACAGCTCGGTACTAATACGAGCATCCAATTGCACCCCCATCTCTAAATAGGGTAGGCTTTGCATGTCTAAATCGGTGGGTTCTAGTACAATTAAGGCTCCCGTTTTGTTACGAGCCATCATCCAAACGGCATCGCCCAAGGCTTGAATGACTCGCTCGGTTTCTTCGGCGGTGTTCGGTACTGTCGAGGCTGTCACAAAACTGACTTGCGGCGACATGTTAAACCATTCATTCTGCCCTAAAAACAGAAGCACACGCCGAAGTTCAGGCTGAAAAATAACAATCAACCCAAAAATAAGGGCATAAATGGCCGTACTAATCACAACGGAAAGCAGCTGCAGTTGCAAATATTCGCTAAAGGCCCAAGCCCCTACCAAGCAGACCAGTAAGAAAAACATCCCTTTAACCAAACGTTCTGCCTGAGTAAAACGAATGTAGGTGGTATAGAGCCAGTAGAGCAGATACGCCAGCAATAAAAACTGAAACACCACTTTACCTGCCTGCCAAAAAGAAACCCACGCAGTGGAGGCGTGAGAAGCAAGGGGCGGAGGCAGCGTAAACCAATCGGTAAACATAGAGAAAAGGGTGTTACTTTATTCAACAATGCAGCGGGCAAGGATAATCACTTAGTGAAGTAGAGAGTGTCGTTTGTGTCAATTAAATTTCCAGCTTGGGTTGTTGGTCGTCAGGAAGCAAGCCTTTTTCTTGTTGTAGGGCAATCTGCTCACGAACGACTTTGCCTTTGCCAGCATCCCATAAATCGTTCCCTTGGTTAAGCTTAAGCAAAAAGGGTAAATCATTCACTAGGTTTTGAGCATGGAAAAATGTTTGAAAGATAGCCGTGCGACAACGAGTACCAAAAGCGATTGCTAGGAGGCCAAATGAGATACTGGATAGGCAAGCTAGAGTCAAACTATAGGCTTGTCCTTGTGAAATAAACAACGGAATCGCATGCCACCAAAACTCAAGAGTTGCAAAAACGGTTAATAAACTCGTGGAAACATAGAGTTTGGCATAAAAATCAGCCAAGAAATCTGTAATGTGCAAATCAGCACCCACATTCAAATAATCGCCCCAACGACGAGCTAAAAAATAGATGCGATAGTTGAGCTTGGCACGAAAACTGGGGGTGACATCGCCCGTGGCTAAACGTTCCAGCAAGGGGAAGAGACCTTCTTGCGTGAGCAAGGCCTTGGCTTCAGGGTTGAGTTCTGCAAACAGATTCTCTTTTTCAGGGGTAAGGTTGACATATTTTTTGAAAAAAGGACGCATAGCATCACTAAGTAAGCCTAATAATACAATGATTAAAGCGGATACACCTAAGGCCATGCTTGTTGAAAAGGGGGTGCCTGTAAACTTAGAGTTAAGTAACAGCATAATAAGGTTGGGTTCTTGTACAACATAACAAACCCAAAGATGGCCTAAAAACAAAACGCTACCAGCCACGGTAATACTGGTTAAATAATCTTGTGTGTGTTTGGTTTTCATTGCTTGCTTGATGCTTTCTTAAATCAGGGGATGTAAAAAAAAGACTTTAATGAAATGTGTGGATTCGTCACTCTTTAAACAACGTTTTCTTATTTTAATTAGTATAGCAAAGGTTTGCGGTTTGTGCCAAAGCATCGGCGTGTAATTTCGGTTGATTGGGGTAGGCAGGCCTTGGGAGTTCGTGTGTGTTATAAAAAACTTCCAAAAGGGATGTGTTTAGTTGTAAAGGCTATTATATAATGTGACCACACTAGGATAATAGCCATGTGCTTTACTTTCGCCAGGCTTCAGTGTACCACATGTGTTTACTTGTGTTGTTTGTGTTGAGTTGTAACATAGGTAGAGGGCTGTTTGCCCCCATATGGCGGTTTTTTTGCCATCATAATTAATGTAGGCAAGTTGGTAATTAGAAGCAACATGATAAAAATCGATACAGGCCCCCGAAGGAAGTAGAACTCCTTTTGTTGGGTAGTTAGCTAAAGAACTACTAGCCGGCGGGCTGCAGTGAGTGCTGCCATTATTAGGAAACGATTGTACGTGGTTGATTTTAGAGACAAGGTAGTCTTCGCTATCAATACTACTGTCAAGTGAACCGTCTGTGACTCCTTGAAAAACGGCTTCGCTCACTATTTGAATAGCTTCTTTTAGAACAGCTTTTTTTCTGCCTTGTTCCACGCTATTAAACACGGTCGGTAGGGTGAGTGCGGCGATGAGCCCGAGAACGGCGAGAGAGATGAGCAGTTCGGAGAGAGTGAAGGCTCGTGTGTGTGTGTGTGCATGTGTACTAGTTTCTCCTTTTAGGTGTAGAATTATTTATCAGTTTAGCATGATGTTCGTTGGTTTAGGTATCGTTCAGTTGGATGAAAACTTTAATTTTAGTGTTCGTCACAGTAATTCCACATTTCTTGTTGACATTGTTTTGTGTTTCTAGCATTATATATTCACGGTCGAGGAAGTGGTGTTCACTGCTTTCCGAGGCTAAGAGATAGTTTTTTTCGAGTGTGTTTTTGTTTTTTCTTTAATTCTTTTTAGAGAAAGCGGCTCAGAAAAGAGGGGGTTGACACAGAAATGTGTTTACGATACTTTAACTAAGCTGAAACAAAGTCGCAGAGCTTGTAAGGGCCGAGTAAATTATTTCC
>JBJTUB010000060.1:0-15578 GCA_046080465.1 Vampirovibrionales bacterium
GTAGCGACAACGTATAGACATGCAAAAGAAATTTTTTAAGAGACTATATCTATCGATTCCCCCTCTTTCTGATTAGGAGCCAAGGCCATGGCCATCCATTTAACAGGCTTCCCTGTGTTTTTTGTGATTTTAACAGGGTGCTTTCTTCTTCCCTTGCTGTTGTTTACTGTATCGCAAGTGGTGCAAAGTCGTAACCCAACCCCCTACAAACACACCACCTACGAATCGGGGATGTTGCCGATTGGCGATGCTCGGTTGCGGTTTGATGTCAAGTTTTACCTCTACGCCTTGCTGTTTATTTTGTTCGATATTGAAACCATGTTCCTCTTTCCTTGGGCGGTCAGTTTTAACAACCTTGGCCTCATGGGCTTGGTAGAGATGGTGTTGTTTATCGGGATTTTAACGCTGGGACTGGTGTATGCGTGGCGTAAAGGGTATTTAAAGTGGCAGTAATAGAGAGTCATTGCGAGCGAAGCGTGGCAATCCCCCACACAGAAGCGACAAGGCAAAAAAGATTGCTTCACATGCGTTCGCAATGACAAACGATGTTGAATCGCCACGGCTTTAAAATAAAATACGATAGCCTAATAAAGGAACCTGATGCTGTATGATGAATCAAGCAGTGACGAACTTTAAACTCGACCCCCTGCAAAGCCTGCTGGAATCTAGCGGGATTTTGTTGACCACGGTGGATCAAGTGTACAACTGGGCCCACAGTAACTCGGTATGGCCGTTTACCTTTGCTACCTCCTGTTGCGGTATCGAGATGATGTCGGCCTCGGCACCCAAGTTTGATATTGCCCGCTTTGGCAGTGAAGCCTTCCGTGCCACCCCCCGACAATCCGACCTCATTATTACGGCGGGTACCATTACCTACAAAATGGCACCTGCGTTAGTGCGTTTGTACGAGCAAATGGCCGAACCCAAGTATGTGATTGCCATGGGAGCCTGCACCGTAACGGGCGGCATGTACGAGAACGACTCTTATTCCGTTGTGCGTGGGGTGGATCGACTCATCCCCGTGGATGTGTATGTGCCGGGTTGCCCGCCACGGCCTGAAGCCTTGCTGGATGCCTTAATGCAACTGCAAACCAAGATTCGGCTTGAAAGCCTGAAAGATCGTCGGGAACGGTTGAAAGAACATCGTGCCAAGGTGCAACTCGATGCCGATGATTGCCTTGTGCCGATGGACGGGCAAACGGAAGAAGATTTTGTTCGTTGGGGCGTGCAAACCGAAGCCTACAACGTGTTAGCCATGCAAGCTCAGGGCGACTTGGGCTTAGTACGAGGAAATATTAAGTACCGCCATGAACGCAGAAAACACCAACACCCCCATCTCAAAGCCTAACCCCGAGGCAGTACCCCCTGCTCCTAAAGCACCCACGCCTGCTACAGAAGCCCCCGCAGTACCTGAGGTTCCTGCCTTGCCTTTGGGTGTGTATGGCCAAGCCTTGGCCGATGCGGGCTTGAAGGTAGAAGCCTTGCCCAACGATGCCACAGGGCGTGAGCAAGTGCGTGTTTCTGCCTGTTGCTTGCTAAAAGCGGCCGAACTGTTAAAGCATCACCCTGAAACCCCCATGGATTTATTGCTTTCTGTGTGTGGGTTAGATTGGAAGACGCATCGTGAATCCGTGGTGCATTTGCACTCGACACTAACAGGCAAGCAAGTGATTGTGAAAACCCAAGCCGATGAACACGAGGTTGTGCCTTCTCTGATGCCTGTGTACCCTGCGGCCGATTGGCACGAGCGTGAAACCTACGACCTCATGGGGATTCGCTATGAAGGCCACCCCAACTTAAAGCGTATTCTGATGCCCGATTATTGGCTGGGGCATCCCTTACGCAAAGATTACAAGGATGAGGATCCTCGCTTGGTATGGAACAAGCGCTAAATATCTTTTAAATTACCGAACTGCGCCTGACACTTTCGGTGTCGCCACGATTCTCGATGAGCTTATGACCCTCTACGGTCACCGCACTCATCTGCGAGTCTAAGCTCCTAGAAACTGTCTATCCGCAGTCCAATCTTTTAAAAGATATCGCTCTGTACTCATTCCCCCCTGACCTTTTTACAACATATTGAGAATGAATAAAGAAAGTCCCCTAGGCTATGATGATGTCCTCCCACGACACTGCCACGCTGCCCCCCGCAGAGGAAGCCCCACTGCATGTGGAACCCCTGCAAGGCGTTAGCGTTGAAACCCACACCGATTCTGACGATATGGTCGTCAACATCGGCCCGCAACACCCCTCCACCCACGGCGTACTACGCCTGATTACCACCCTCACGGGCGAACGTGTGAAGCACATGGAACCCGTGGTGGGCTACCTACACCGCAGTAAAGAAAAAATGGGCGAAAGCCGTACGCTGTTTCAATATCAACCCACCATCGACCGTGTGGAATACCTTTCTTCGTTTTACGATCACCAAGTGTTTGTCAACTGTGTGGAAGCTATCGCGGGGATTCCCGTGTCTCGGCGAGTGAACTACATCCGCATGATTACCATGGAACTCAACCGCATTGCCTCGCACTTGCTGTGGTTTGGAACCTTTCTGCTGGATTTAGGTGCCTCGACTCCCTTCTTCTGGGCCTTCCGTGACCGTGAAGAGATTTTCACGCTATTTGAAGAAATTACGGGTGCCAGAATGATGTACAACTACTATCGCTTTGGTGGCGTCAATAAAGATATGCCTCCCAAGTGGATGGAAGGCGTGCGGGCGTTTTGTCAACGCTTCCCTGAACGGTTGAAAGAATATGAAGCCCTCGTCAATAAAAACCCCATTCTGCTAGACCGCACCATTGGCCAAGGCATCATGACCAAGCAATTCTGCGTGGATTACGGCGTCACAGGCCCTGCCTTGCGTGCCACGGGCGAAGCCTTGGATTTGCGTAAAACCAACCCCTACGCCTGCTACGATGAAGTCAGCTTTGATATTCCCGTAGCCAGCGAATGCGATACCTATGCCCGCTATGTGGTGCGTATGGAAGAAATGCGTGAATCGCTACGGATTATTGAACAGTGCCTTAAAAACATGCCTGGGGGCGATCCGTTGGAGTTGGCTGCCTTGAAAGCTCAGGTAGAAGAAGCCACCAAGGCCAAGAAGAAAGATCCCACCGTGGTCATCCCCGATTGGAACAGTGATTGGGATATGACGGGTAAAAAAGTAAACTTGCTGACCTTTAAGCCCCCCGCAGGCGAGGCCAGTGTGTTTGTAGAATCGCCCCGTGGCATGTTGGGCTGTTACATGGTTACCGATGGCACGCCCAAAGCCTACCGTATTAAATGGCGTGGGGCTTCGTTCTCGAACCTTTCCGCCTTGCCCGCCTTGATGGAAGGGCTGTTGTATTCCGATTTGATGGCGATTTTTGGCAGCTTGGATGTCATTATGCCCGAAGTGGATCGCTAACCAGAAAGGATAACATCGCCCATGTTGTTAGAACCCGTTGTTCAACTGATTGTTTCAGGGCTAAAGCTGTGTGGCCTTTCGCCCGAACTCACGCTGACCCTGTTGCAAGGCTTGGTTATTTTCATTATCGCCGCTGTGTTTGGTATGGCCGCCGCTATTGTCATGGTCATGATGGAGCGGAAAGTGCTTTCGTGGTTTACCCAACGTAAAGGCCCCAACCGTGTAGGCCCACTCGGCCTGCTGCAAGCCTTTGCCGATGGTATCAAACTGCTGTTTAAAGAAGATATTATGAACCCCTTGCAGGATAAGCTGTTGTTTACCCTCGCCCCTGCGTTGTTTTTATTCCCTGTGTTTGCCCTGTACACCTTGGTACCCTTTAGCGAAACTTTGCTAGGCGTGGCCTTGCCCGTGGGGCTGTTGGCCGTCTTTGCCCTATCCTCGTTAGGGGTGGTGGGTATTGTGCTGGCGGGTTGGGCTTCCAACAACAAGTTCTCGTTGTTGGGGGGCATTCGTTCGGCAGCACAAGCCATTAGCTACGAAATACCACTGATGCTCAGCTTGCTAGCCGTGGTACTGTTTGTGGGTAGTTTGGATATTCGACAAATTGTGGATGCTCAACGGGGCGGGCTGTTGCATTGGCACGCCGTCATGTTGACGCCTTTGAGCTTCTTGCTGTTTTATGTGGCCTCTGTGGCAGAAGTGAATCGGGTACCCTTTGATTTACCCGAAGCCGAATCCGAGCTGGTATCGGGCTACAATACGGAATATTCAGGCATGAAGTTCGCCACCTTCTTTTTGGCGGAATATGCGAGTTTGTTTATTTTGTCGGCCTTGACGGTCGCTCTCTTCTTTGGTGGCTATTATGCACCGTGGGGTGGGTTGGCCGTGAATTCCCTTGGTTTGGGGCAGCAGTTGGCCACGGCCACGGGCTGGTCGCCTGCGGCTACCTTGCTGCGTGAAGGCGAAATGCTGTTTTGGATGTTGAGTAAAACCTACTTCTTTATTTATGTGGCCATTTGGCTGCGTGGTACCTTGCCTCGTCTCAAGCCCGATCAGTTGATGGGCTTTGCCTGGAAGTTTATGATTCCCCTCGCCTTGCTTAATGTGCTGATGTTGGCCTTTAGTAAATTGGGTGTGCTGAAACTTCAAACTCAAGGGTGGCTCGGTGCTTGGCCCTACGCTGTGTTTGCACTCCTTACGGCGATTGTGGGCATTGGTGGCTTCTTGCGTTTTAGTAGCCGTCAGTTGACTCAATCCATGAAAAACCGTATTGCCACTCGTTCTATCTCTTAACTTGCAACGTTTTTATAAAGTATAAGGTGTCCCCCATATGATGATGATGTCCGACGCATCCAAGCGTCCTATCAAAGTAGAACTGCCCCAAGGGGTGGCCGTTTCATCCTCAACGGAAATTATTGAACAACAGCGTGGTAGCTTTGTGACGGAAGGCTTAAAGGCGATTGCCCAAGGCATGGCCACGGTACTGAAGCATCAACCCCGTGAGGCCGTCACGCTAGAGTATCCCGAAGTGATGCCTACCCTTAGTGAGCGTTTTCACGGGCGGTTGGCTTTGCTTTCCAAAAGCGATGGTACCGATCTGTGCATTGGCTGTAAATCCTGTGCCAAGGTCTGCCCGTGTGACGATTTAATTCAAATTGAAATGCACCGTGATGCCGACAAAAAGCCTGTGGTAGAACGCTTTACCATTGATATTGGCCGTTGCATTTTTTGCGGAAACTGCACGGAAGTCTGCCCCGTGGATTGCATTAAAATGTTGCCCGATTTTGAACTGGCCGATTACAGTCGTGAAGCCTTGGTGTTGGATAAAAAAGATTTGACCCTCTCGGGCGAAGATTCCGATAATTATCGCCGTGACCACGGTTTTGAACCCACGGTTGTTTAAGTGCGGTTGTCTAAGTATCGATGTGAGAGCTTTCATGAAATTGCGTCAAACGGTTTCTTGGTAGCTTGTTAGAAAGTAGAGGTTTGAATGTCCTCCTCCCTTTTAACCCTAGAAGGTTTGCTGTTCGGGGTACTGACCTTCACCAGTCTGGGCGGTGCCTTGGGTGTCGTACTCGCCCCCAGCATTGTGTACAGTGCCTTGGCCTTATTGATTGTCTTCCTCAGTATGGCTGGCTTTTTTGTTTTAAATAACGCCGATTTCTTAGCCATTGTGCAAGTGATGGTCTATGCCGTGGGCTTAACCATCGTGTTGTTGTTTGGTTTGATGTTGACAGGGAATCAACCCTTGCCTAAAAAGCCAACCTCGCCCCTGTGTGCATGGTTGGCGGGCTTGGGTTTAACGCTGATAACCACGATGTTGGTGGCCTTGGTACAAACAACCCCCGTAGTACCCCACACGCCCGACCCCACCACCATTCATGTGTTAATGTCTGAAGGTACCTTGCGTAGCCTAGGCCAGTTGCTGTTTACCCAGTATTTGCTACCGTTTGAAGTGGCTTCGGTGTTGTTGTTGGGTGCCACGATTGGTGCCTTGGTGTTGGCACGTCGTCATGATGAAGAAGCCCACCCCCGTGCTATTGCGGAAGGAGAAACTCGCTAATGATGATGATGATGTCTGCCGATGCGGCCACCACAGCTGTGGCAATTAACGAGGCACTCCCTTATTTAACGATTGCAACACTCTTGTTTGTGACAGGCTTGGCGGGGCTGATTGTCTCACGCCATGTGATTCGCATGTTGATGTGTTTGGAGCTGATGCTGAACGCCGTAAACTTGGTGTTAATTAGCTTAAACAGTGCCGTGGCCTTGAATGATTTATCGGGGCAAGTGTTTGCGATATTCATCTTAACCATTTCCGCAGCGGAAGCGGCCGTGGGCTTGGCCTTGGTGATGGCCTTGTACAAACAACATCGCACCGTGGATACCGATGCCTTTACCCAACTCAAGGGATAAAACAGGCTTGATGCGGTTGCTAACGGCGTCGTTTTGAAAGTGCCTTTCGTTGTGTACGTCTCTGTACACGCCTCAATTCACTCTCTGCAACTCCTTGTTATCCACTCGCCTGAAGCCCGTTTTCAACAACCTTACATTTATAAATATAAAACATCTAACCATATACGATATATTTTTCCTGATAGGATCGAGTTGATTTTATGCAAGCCTTCTTTGATTTTTTAAGCCACACCCCGTGGCTCATTGCACTCTACCCCCTGCTTGCCTTTGTGGCCATTGTGCTAGGTCGATGGTTTCAAACGGCGGGTCAACCCTCGCCAAGCGACGAGGGGCATCCCATGTTGTGGAGCCGTAACCTCGTTTTGGGGGCGACAAGCCTCGGGTTGTTACACACCTTAGTTTTAGTGGGTTTGGGTTTTGCTCAATACCAAGGTCATTTTCCTGCAACGGAACAAAACTGGGTCTGGCTTTCGCTCGGCCAGCTCACCCTGCACATGGGGACGCTGTTAGATAACACTGGCCTGATGATGTTGTTGGTGGTTACGGGTATTAGCCTGCTGATTCAAATCTACACGCACGGCTACATGCGTCACGATGCAGGCTATAGCAAGTTTTACGGCTACTTGGCTCTGTTTAATTTTGCCATGTTGGGTTTGGTGCTTTCCAGTAACTTGCCACAAACCTATATTTTTTGGGAATTGGTGGGCTTGGCCAGTTACTTGCTGGTTGGGTTTTGGTCGTCTCGGCCTGCGGCTTCGGCAGCGGCGTTAAAAGCCTTTGTGGTAAACCGTGTAGGCGATATGGGCTTGCTGGTAGGCATGTTGATGATCGGCGTACTAAGCATGGGCTTTTGGGGTCAGTATCTGCAACAACAACCCGATGGAGCCTTTCTTTCGTTTCAAGGTTTAAGCCTGTTTGCGGGCTATGTGCATCACGCCGCCGATCAGTTACCTGCGTGGTTGTTGCCTTTAGTCGGGATTCTACTCTTCATGGGACCCGTGGCGAAGTCTGCCCAGTTCCCCTTGCACACGTGGTTGCCTGATGCCATGGAAGGCCCCACGCCAATTTCCGCCTTAATTCACGCCGCCACGATGGTGGCTGCGGGCGTGTTTTTAGTGGCTCGGCTGTACCCTGTGTTGGGCTTAAGCGATGTAACCATGGCCGTGATTACCGCCGTGGGCGTGGTGACGGCCATCATGGGAGCCACCATGGCTTTGGTGCAAAACGATATTAAAAAAGCCTTGGCCTATTCCACCATGTCTCAACTGGGGTACATGATGGCGGCCATGGGCTTAGGTGCGTTTTCTGCGGGCTTGTTCCACTTGCTGACTCATGCCTTCTTTAAGGCCATGCTTTTCTTGGGGGCTGGACAGGTGATTCACGCCTTGCACGGCGAACAAGATATGCGACACATGGGCGGGTTATGGAACAAGATTCCTGTCACCGCTCGTACCTATTTGGTGGGTACTTTGGCCATTTCTGGCTTGGGCTTTACTAGTGGGTTTTGGTCGAAAGATGCGATTCTGCTGAAAGCCTTTGAAGTGTCGCCCATCGCCTTTTATGCCCTGTTGGCCGTGGCAGGCTTGACGGCCTTCTACATGTTTAGAACCTTCTTCATGACCTTTGGCGGTAGCTACCGTGGGCATCATGAAGTCCATTACGAAGAAGCCGTGATGACTCGCCCTCTAGTCGTGTTGGCCGTCCCTTCTGTTATCGCA
Source organism: Vampirovibrionales bacterium (assembly GCA_046080465.1). Lineage (GTDB taxonomy): Bacteria > Cyanobacteriota > Vampirovibrionia > Vampirovibrionales > JAJTHC01 > JBJTUB01. The sequence continues at coordinate 8,044 of JBJTUB010000060.1, forward strand.
GGTGTGGCTTTGGCAGGCGTGATTCCTCAACTCCCTAGTTTTGACTCCTTGGTGTTTGATGTCTCGCACGCCACGCATGGCCACGGCCATACCCTGTGGCAAGCCATCAGTAATCCTGTGGCGATTCTCTCTACACTGGTGGGCTTACTCGGGTTTACCATCGCCTATGGAGCCTATCAAGCCAAGGTGTTGAATCTTGGGTGTGTCGCTCGGATGTTTGCCCCACTGACGACCCTCTTCCAACAAAAATGGTACATGGATGAGATTTATCAAGGGGTGGTTGAAAACGGCGTAGGTACCTTAGCTCAAGCAGGTAACGTGGCCGATACCGTGCTACTGCAAGGCGGAATGAATCAATCAGCGAAGGCCGTTCGTGGCTTGGGCGGTGTGTTGCAAGCCTTGCACAACGGACGCATTCAAACCTATGTGTTGAGTATCACCTTTGGTGTTGCCCTGCTTTGCTTGGGGGCTTGGTTGTTACACGGTAAGGTTTAATACCAACTCTCAGTTTAAATGACGTGTGTCGCTTTCGGTGTCGCTACGGTTCTCGATGTGCTTATGTACCTCACTGTACACCGCACACGTTTCTAGCGAGTCTAGGCTCCTAGAAATCACCTACACGCTATTCAATCTGAGAATTGGTATACGCCCCCCACGTTCAAATAAAGGATTATTGACGCTATCATGGATTCTATACTCTTAGTACTCACCCCTCTCTTGCCCCTGTTGTGGGCGATACTCCCGCTGGTGATGGGACTCAAAAAAACACAAACCTGCCCTGTGGCGGGCGATTGCTCGGATTCTGGTGTAACGGTTTGCCCAGGCATGCTGTGGACAGGCACGGCGTTGAGTGTTGGCCTTATGGTGTGGTCGGCCTTGGCAGGCTTGCAATCGGGGGCGATGTTTCAAGCCCCGTGGATTAAAGAACTCGGTATTCACTGGGCGTTTAGCTCGGGGGGCTTAGCCTCGGCTTTGTTACTGCTCGCTGCGGTGATTTTTCCTGTGGTGGTGCAGCATGCCCTCAACACCGTACACCACCGTCAACCCCTCTTCTTTAGTCTCTTGTTCTTGTTGATGTCGGGCGTGAGTGGTACCTTGTTGGCCGCCGATGCTTTTGTGTTCTTCTTGATGTTTGAACTGCAGTTAGTACCCATGGCGTTAATGATTGCGGTGTGGGGCAAAGGCTCGCACGGTAGCGAAGCCGAACAGCAGGCCGAAGCCAAAAAACAAGGTTTCACCTACGGTATGATTACCATTTTAGGTTCCGTGTTTGTGTTAGGGGCGTTGTTAAGTTTAGCATCGATGATTCAACCAACCTTGGCCGAACCTGAAAAACTCTTTTTGTTTGAAACCTTGAGACAAGCCGTAGCCAACGGCCAAGTGCCACCCGTGGCTCAAATTGGGTTGGCACTGGCGTTTTTAATCGGCTTTGGATTAAAGTTCCCCATGGTGCCGTTGCATCGTTGGTTGCCGAGTGTGTATGCCGTGGCACCTACCAGCGTGAACATGCTTTCTTCTGGCTTGATGGTGAAGTTGGCTGCGGTCGGGTTGATTCGCTTTGCGGTGGATTTGTTCCCTCAAGCGGTGTTGGTGTTAGCCCCTTTGATGGCCTTATTGGGTGTGGCCTCCATTCTGTACGGTGCCGTGCTTACCTTAGCTCAACGAGATGTAAAGCAGTTTTTAGCCTATTCTTCCATTAGCCACATGGGCTTTGTGCTACTCGCTTTGGCCGCAGGCAACGGCGTTGGCATGATGGCCGCTACGCTTACCTTGGTAGCTCACGGTTTGAGCAGTGTCGGTTTGTTTGTCTGCGTGAGCCTGTTAGAGAAAGCCTATCCTAACGCAACGCTCGATAATTTGCGTGGCGTGGGGCAACAACTGCCAGTGGTGTTTTATGCCTTTATGTTCTTTACCTTGGCCAGCTTGGGCTTACCCTTGTTGCCAAATTTTGCGGGCGAATTAGCCACGTTTTGGGCCACCAGTACCTCGCTTAGTTTTCAATCCATCCAGTTAGGGAGCCTCTACATTCCTGTGTCTATCAACGTATTAGGGTGGCTCACGGCCGTGGCCGTGGTGTTGAGTGCGGGTTACGGCCTGTGGTTGTTAAAGCGTCTGTTTTTTGATGCTCCCAACACACTCCTTACCCCTGCCAATGCAGCTGCCTTCAGCTTGCAACGTAGCGATGTAGCCATGTTGGTGGTGATGATACTGGCTAGCTTGATTGTAGGCTTTTTGCCCAATACCCTGACTCAACTGACCCAAAGCGACGTGGTTCCCATGGGTATTAAAATTGAACAAATTGTGTATAGCCTGATGAAACAGCCCCATCAATAACCAAAGGATTTAATCGTTGTGATGTTTGATTTAACCTCTGTGGCGGCGGTCGTTGAAACCTCCCCTTTCCTTAATTTTATGGTCACGAATAACCTTCCCGTACTTTCTGCCGAACTCATGATTTTGGTAACGGCATTGATTGTACTGGCCCTAAGCCTGTTCAACCAACCCAAGCAAGAACAAATGACCCCCACCTTAACACTGTTGGGCTTGGCCTTGAGCTTTATGACGTTGGTGTTGCATGGGTTTGTACTCTTCAACGGCGACCCTATGGCCACCAAGCTGGTACTCAACGGGATGATTCAAGGCGATTTATTGAGTGTTATGCTACGTTCATTGGTGGTGATCGGGGCGTTTGCCTCGGCGTTGTTAGCCAAAACATGGGCGAAACAACACCTGCCCACCCGCCTACCTGAACTCTTTAGCCTCTTGTTGATTGCCACCCTAGGTGCCTTGCTCTTGTGCGGATCGAACGATATGGTGATGACCTTTGTCGCCTTGGAAACCTTGGGTATTACCGCCTATTTGTTGGTGGGCTTGCATAAACAATCACAAGCCTCCACCGAAGCCTCGTTAAAGTATCTTATTTACGGTGGAGCGAGTTCGGCGATTTTCCTATTCGGGATGGCCTTACTCTACGGCTTTAGTGGTGGGCATACCAGCTTCCCTGCCTTGTTTCACGGCTTAGGGGAACTCAAAGATTTTGCCTGGTGGCAGGTGTTGGCTTTTACCTGTGTACTAACGGGTGTGGGCTTCAAACTCAGTGCCGCCCCCTTTCATATATGGAGCCCCGATGTGTATGAAGCCTCCCCAACCCCCATGACACTCTTTTTAGCGACGGTCTCCAAAGTAGCGGCCTTGGCCTTGGCCTTGCGTTTGTTGCCTAGCGTGGTTCATAGTCATGTGGGCTTGGGTGCGTTGATTGCCACCTTATCGGTGCTATCTATTATTGTAGGCAATGTCTTGGCCTTGCGTCAAACCAGCCTGAAGCGATTGTTGGCCTATTCCAGCATTGCCCATATCGGTTACTTGCTGTTGGGCTTTGTGTTTGCCTCGCAAGCAACACTCGGAGCCGTGGTGTTTTACTTGGTCGGCTATGTATTCATGACGATTGCCAGCTTTACCAGTGTTTCGGCGATGGAAGCTACCGTCGGTAGTGACCGCATCCAGCAGTTGCCCGTATTCTTCAAGCAACAACCCGTGTTGGGTGGCTTGTTGGCGGTGGTGTTTATCGCCTTGGCGGGCTTACCCTTGACGGCAGGCTTTTTTGGCAAGGTGTTTCTCTTCCAAACGCTGTTGCAAACAGGGGCTCAAGGGGTTGGCTTAATGATGATTGCGTTGTTGGGTAGTTTGGTAGGTGTGGGATACTACTTGAATGTGGTGTATCAGCTCGTGAAACCCACGACACTTTCTAACACAGAGCCTTCGCTGAGCGGTACTTCCAACACTGCGATAGCCGCTCATACCGAAGGTATTTTATCCGTTTCGGTGCTGGTAACGTTATTACTTGGCATTGTTGGAGCCCCCTTGTTTACACTCTGTACCTCGGCTGTGGGTGTGGCCTTAGCTACTCTCTACCGCTTCTAAGGGGCGTTCGCCCTCGCAACGAGGCACCGAACGCTGATTGCGTCAAACGGCAAGTCGATGTTGCATTCCTACCCCCTCTCCCTATGGGAGAGGGCTGGGGTGAGGCCCATTCGGGCGTGCAATGAGGGGTGTTGAGTTGGTCTCGTCAAACGGCGAGTCGATGTTGCGTTCCTACCCCCTCTCCCTAAGGGAAGAGGAACAGAAACAAAGAGTCTGCTATAACAACCCTTGGGAACCCCTGCGTGTTTGTGCTAAACTTCTTAACAAGAATGATATCACTGCTCAAGGATTCCCCCACAATGTCGACCCAGCTTTCCCCCAACGAACGTAAAAGCCGAGCCATTAGTTTTGTGCAAGATTGGAGCGAAGAAACCCGAGAACGTGCCGAAAAAGATAGCTTCTGGAACGACTTTTTCACCATCTTTGGGATATCTCGTAAAAAAGTAGCCTACTTCGAGCATCAATGCAAACGCTTAGGCAACAAACAAGGGGGCTTTATTGATTGCCTGTGGCCAGGGATGCTACTAGCCGAACACAAAAGCAAGGGCGAAGATTTAAACAAGGCCTTAAACCAAGCCTACGATTATTTTGAAGGACTCAAAGATCACGAGTTGCCCCGCTATGTGGTTGTCAGCGATTTTGCCACCTTTGTGCTGGAAGAAGTGGAAAGCAAGGTTCGCCACACCTTTACCCTGCCCGAACTGCCCGATAAACTGCACCTGTTTAACTTTATGATTAGCGGTAACATTGTTACCTATAAAGATGAAGACCCCATCAATATTCGGGCTGCCGAAAAACTGCAACGCCTGTACACCAGCCTGCTTGCAAACGGGTATAACGAACACGCCAACCGCCTGTTTTTGGTACGCATTATGTTTTTGTGCTACGCCGAAGATATTGGCATTTTTGAAAAAGATGCCTTCGCCACCGCCGTACGCCAGCAAACCAACGAGGATGGCTCCGACACCGGCCGTTTTTTAGATGAACTGTTCGAGGTGCTAAACACACCCCTAGCCCAACGACAAAAAAACCTAGATGAACGCCTGAATGCCTTTCCCTATGTGAATGGGTCGGTGTTTGCCCAACCCATCAACAAGCCTGCCTTTACCGCCCAACAGCGTGATTTACTGCTGGATTGTTGTGCCTTAGATTGGACAACCGTGTCTCCTGCTATTTTTGGTAGCCTGTTTCAAGCCGCCATGAACAAGGTAGAACGCCGTGAACTGGGGGCCCACTACACCAGCGAAAAGAATATTTTAAAGGTCATTAGCCCCCTGTTTTTAAATGAGCTACACGCCGAACTGGCCAGTATTCAAGCCTTGGTGCCTGCCACCCGACGCAAACGACTGGAAGCCTTTTGGGAAAAACTCACCCAGTTTAAGCTGATGGATCCCGCCTGCGGTACAGGAAACTTTTTAGTCATTGCCTACCGTGAGCTTCGCAAACTGGAAACCGAGGTCATTAAAAGCCTGATTGCCTTAGATACCCAAACGGCCAAGAAGCAAGCAAGTGGGGCGTTGTTTTATAACTACCCCAGCCGATTGTTTGTGGATCAGATGTTTGGCATTGAGGTAGACGAGCTAGCCGTAGAAATTGCCCGCCTTAGCTTGTGGGTAACAGATTATCAAATGAGTGTGTGGCTAGCCCAGCACACGGGCTACGCCATTGATGCCCGCCTGCCCATTACGCACGAACCCCACATTCATTACGCCAACGCCCTACGCACGCATTGGGATACCGTTTGCCCCCGCGAACACCTCACCTGCTTGGTGGGTAACCCCCCGTTTTTGGGTAAAAAAGAACAATCTCCAGTACAAAAAAGTGATTTAGAGTCTGTCTTTCCAGCAAAAACTTTTAAAAACTTAGATTATGTAAGCTGTTGGCACTACAAAGCCAGCCAGTACCTACAAGGCACCCGCATTAAGGCCGCCTTTGTTAGCACCAACAGTATTTGCCAAGGCGAACAAGTGGGGCATTTATGGCCGTTATTATTGAATGCAGGGCTAAAGATTCACTTTGCCCACCAAACCTTTCAATGGTCGAACGAAGCCCCCAACAAGGCGGCGGTGTTTTGTATTATTTTAGGCTTTGCCCTGTACCCCACCCCACAACCCATGTTGTTTGAATATGAGACCCCCAAGGCCGAACCCAAGCAAGTACCAGCCACCCACATTAACCCCTATTTACTGGATGCCAAGCCTATTTGGGTAGAATCTCGTAGCAAACCATTAAATGATGTACCTCCTATGACTTTTGGAAATATGCCTAACGATGGTGGCTTTTTACTCCTCACCCCCGAAGAGAAAGAACTACTCCTACACCAACACGGCATTCCGCCTGAATGGATACGCCCCTTTATGGGAAGCGAAGAGTTTATTAACGGCAAAGCCCGTTATTGCTTGTGGCTGAAGGAGGTTCCTCTACAGGCGTGGCGAGCCAACCCCGAGGTAAAACGCCGTGTTGAAGGCGTGAAGCAGATGCGGTTAGCCAGCACTCGTTCTACTACCCAGCTATTAAGTCAAAGCCCGTGGTTGTTCGGTGAAATCCGCCAGCCGACAAGCGATTATATCGTGGTGCCTGCTGTGTCTTCTGAACGGCGTGAATATGTGCCAATGGGTTTTGTCTCGTCAGAAGTAATTGCAAGTAACCTATGCTCGTTTATACCCAACGCTACGCTGTGGCACTTTGGTGTGTTAACCAGCCGAATGCACATGGCCTGGATGCGGGTGGTGGCGGGTCGGTTAAAGGGCGACTATCGCTATTCTAACAAGTTGGTGTATAACAATTTTATGTGGCCTAGCCCCAGCCCAAAACAACAGGCCAGCATTGAGGCCTTGGCCGAGGCCGTACTTACGGCTCGCCAGCCCCACCTAAGTGCAGGGGCCACCTTGGCCGATTTATATGATCCCACCACCATGCCCCCCGAGCTTCGCAAGGCACACACGGCCTTAGATAAAGCCGTGGATGCCTGTTACCAACGCAAGCCCTTTGCCAGCGATGCCGAGCGTGTGGCCTTGTTGTTTGATTTGTACGAAGAAGCCACCCGTCCGCTAGCCAAAACCGAAGCCCCCACCAAGCCCACCCCCCAACGCCGTTCAGCCTCCAGTTAGGGTCAGTGGGTGGGGAGGGAAGCCCCAGCTTTTTCCCAAGACATCCCTCCACCTAGCCTCCTCCCTAAGGGAGGAGGAACAATCACCTTAGAAACCTCTTCATACTACAGAAAGCTAGGCGAGCATTGTAACTTGAAAATTGAGTAGTCTTGAACTATACTGATACAGTGTGTTAATGATTTAAAAGGGTGGATTCCATGCTAAGCCTTTTATTTACATGTTTAACTATTTGTTTAATAGCTATTATATATGAAAAAGCTACAGGTTACTGCGAAGAGCAAGCTCGCTTGAAACAGAAAAAAGCACGAGCCTACTGGGATAACTGGCGTGATGAACAGCGAGCCAAAGAAGCCCTCCAACAAAAAGCCGAAGCGGAGCAAGAGTCTTTAAAACAAAAACAAGCACAAGCTTATTGGGATAACTGGCGTGCAAAGAGAACTACGGAAAACAAAACAGAGTCTCTTTCTGCCTTTGCTCAGTGGGAACGTTCCATTCAAACACACA
>JBJTUB010000061.1:0-2702 GCA_046080465.1 Vampirovibrionales bacterium
ACACTCCTTCACAAACGTGTCTAGGCTCCTAGTCTAGCCTATGCCTAAAAAACTTTTTAAAAAACTATACATAAACCCCTAGGAATCAATCCAAGAGAGACTCCATTGTTTAAAGGAGGGGCTTCCCCCCGAACGGTAAAAACATGATAAAATAAACCTTAGTTTTATAAATGCTCGCTTCTAATGTTTTGAGGCTTCGGAAAAAGTTTCAGGCGAGTTGATAACAAGGAGTTGAAGTGGTCTGTTAACCATGTGGAATTGAGGCGTGACCGTAGAGGTACAGTGCGAGATTCCTCATTAAAATGAGACCACGAAGCAACGAAGTTAGCGACCGCATCAAGCTTTTTTCGCACGCTTGTTTGTGTTTTTTAGAAGCGCTGCCTCTGGTTTAGGATACCCCTACTGCCTTATGATGATGCACTCCAACAACCCCACGTCCTCTGATAGCCTCATTGAGCTACATGTAATGGGCATCGCCTTGGATACTCGTACAGGAACACCTATTGTGGTGCTGAACGATACCGAGCGTCGCCGAGCCTTGCCTATTTGGATAGGTACCGCCGAGGCCAGTGCCATTATCCGCAACTTAGAGGCCATTGAATCGCCCCGCCCCATGACGCACGATTTAATGCAAACCATGATTGAACAGCTAGGGTATCGCTTAATTCGTGCCGAGCTGGTTTCCATTGAAAACGATACCTACTACGCCAACTTAATTTTAGAAAGTCGGGTAGGGGGTACGTTGGCCGTGTTGGATTGTCGCCCCAGTGATGCCGTGGCCTTAACCCTGCGTACGGGTAGCCCTCTGTACGCCACCCCCGCCGTGATGCTAGAAGGAACGGTTTCTGCCAATCAACAAAAAGATGAGCAGGAGAGCGAGGCCTTTAAACAATTTATTTCAAATCTAAAGGCCAGCGATTTTAAAGTTTCTTCGGATTTTAAAGCCGATGATGACGAGCATTCAGATAACTAGAATCGCTTGTTACGCTGCTTGTTTTTTGTTACCTTACTCGAATAAAGGTTTTTTCATGTCCATGACCCCCCCCAATATTCCTCAATCAACTGCTCAGGGCAATCAGCCCCATGTCACCATTTTAAGTGGAGCCAATGTATTGACCCCCGAAAAAATTGTTAAAGGGGGGTCGGTGCAAATCGTGAACGGTAAAATTGAATCCGTCACACCGCAAGTACCCGCACAGTGGTTGCTGCGGTCTGAAGAAAGTCAGTTTATCCCGTTAAGCGATCAGTTTTTATTAACCCCAGGGTTGGTAGATATTCAGCTGAACGGAGCCTTGGGGGCTGATTTTGGCACCTCGGGGATTCCTGCCATGCAACAGCTGCTATCGCAGTTGCCACGCTTTGGGGTGACAAGTATTTTGGCCACCGTTATTACCTCGCCGTTAATGGATATGGTCACGGCCACCAACACCCTTGAAGAACTCCTCCACTTCCGCAGAGATGGATTTACTCGTTTGCTTGGTTTCCATTTAGAAGGGCCGTTTTTGAACCCTCAACGCCGTGGGGCTCACCCGAACGATGCAATCATTACGCCCGATGAAGAAGCACTCGCTTTGTTGCTTTCGCCCAACGTCAAGGCCATGACTTACGCCCCCGAGCAAGATGCCTCTGGTTTGATAGCTCGCACCTTGGCCACTCGTGGTATTTTACCTTTGTTAGGCCATACCACGGCGGATAAATCCACCCTAGAGCGAGCCTATCAGCAAGGTGCCAAGGGTGTGACGCATTTGTTTAACGCCATGCCTGGGTTTACACATCGTCAAGTAGGTACCGCTTTACATGTGTTAAACCACACGGGTTTAGAAGCGACCTTTATTGCCGATGGCTTCCATATTGACCCCGAGGTACTGCAACTGATGAAAACGGTTAAAGGTGTAGATAAACTCACGTTAGTCTCTGATGCCATGGCCTGTGCAGGGTTAGAGGAAGGCTTTAAGATGGATTTTGGTGGCCAACGTGTCACCAACCAAGGGGGGCGTGCCATCAACGCCGAAGGCAACTTGGCAGGCAGTACCCAACTGTTGGATAGCCAAGTACGCAACCTTCTACACTGGGGTACAGCCACCGTAGAGGAAGCGTTTACGATGGCCAGCCGTAACCCTGCCCGCCTGATTGGCGAAGGGCATCGTTTAGGAGCCTTAAAAGCAGGCTACGAAGCCGATATGGTACTATGGCATCAACCCACCATGCAGGTGATTGCCACATGGGTAGGTGGGCGTTTGTTGTGGTCTGATCCACGGCTGGCCACCATTAGCAATCAGCTTCAAGAGCAACAAAGCAAAGGGGGCGACCCGAACACGGTTCGTTTTGATAGCTTGATGAGCTTTTTGTAAAAAAACAAAATCAATGTAACGATTGTTAAAGTTTACTGCAACCTCACCGAAGCTTACCTTAGTGAGGTTGCCTTTTCGTGATTGCTTCTAAAGAAAAATAATGCTATTTATAAGTACAATGATAAGGAGGTTCCACAATGTTTTGTACATCGTCTCGTTTAACGCCACGGCCAGCATTTACTTTGAGTGAAGTTTTGATTACCTTGGGTGTCATTGGCCTCATTGCGGCCTTGACAGGAGCGGCTGTAAAAATTAACGATCGCCTCAAAGCTGAGCAAAGCGAGAAAGTAGTACAAGGTGCTATTATTGAAATAAGTACTGCTATGGCCAAGTGGCAGGCTTCGGGTGGAA
>JBJTUB010000062.1:0-4990 GCA_046080465.1 Vampirovibrionales bacterium
GTCGGCAGCTAAACGAATCTGTTGATTCGGACGACTGATTGGGGGGCGGAATGATACCACTTGAAATCTTACTTTGAAATGGTATGAGACGATTGAACCCAGTCGGTGAATCATTGGCTTTACCCATGTTCATACCCCAGATGCGTTAAGCCAATGATTCACCGACTGGGTTCAATCGTCTCATACCATTTCAAAGTAAGATTTCAAGTGGTATCATTCCGCCCCCCAATCAGTCGTCCGAATCAACAGATTCGTTTAGCTGCCGACTTGCCAGCCACGGTACATCGCCTTCGAGAACTCTGACTTTTAGGGTCTCCTGTACAAGCTTAACGACGGCCTTGTACAAAAAGGCGTTTATTTGAAATGACGACTAGCACACGTTTTTTATTTGAGTTATTTATATATAAGTAGATACCAAAATGCAGAAATAAACAGTATTTTTCGGTATTTATGGATGTATGTGTTATTGTTTTTTAGAAAGAATCTCAAGTTATGTCTATTTCTTCATCTATCTCTAATGTACGATATTTACAGGCAATGCCTCAGTCTAAAGTACGAGAAGGCAACACTCCACTCCCAACTGCTGTAGAGGCACTGAGTGCGGCAGGTAAAAAAGCGATTAACAGTGCTAACAGGCAATTCTCCTTCTCGCACCCTCTAAGTGTTCAACGGGCGGCAGATGAAATTAACACTACTACGCAGAAACTAACCAAGGTTGCTGAGCAAATTCAAGGTCTTCCCAATGTAGAGTCTGTCATAACGAAAGCACGTCCATCATTGTTACATAACTTCACAAATGGACGTTTTGGTAAGCCTAATGCAGATATTAATATTGTTGTTAAAGCCAAAGATGGCGCAGAGTATGCTCATAAAATAACATATATAGTAGGTGAGACTGGTGTTCTCATTCCTGCTACAGTGCCTCCTTTAGAACAGACGTTTGATGTTTTGTCGTCTGTTGTTAATAAATAGTAATAACTCGTAAAACTGATACTGACTTTATAACCAAAAAATCCCACATTAACCTTCATTATTGAGTTATGTGGGATTTTTTGGTTATAAATAACGCTAAGTTTAGTGTAGCCCCAGTGACGTAATAGCATTTTTACAAATGAAGGGCGACAACGAAAGCGGCAGACGCCTTTTATTTATGAAATTGGTATAAGACGTTCCTGCAGGGCTTGTAGCTTAGTAAGGGGTTGTAAATCGCCCCGTTGGCTAGCCACCGCCAAGCCTGCTTCAATACTGGCTTGGCAGGCTTCGTACTGCAGCAACTCAAACTCACAGTCGGCACGGTTGAGCCACGCCAACGTGTGGTTCGGGTTGCCCACCGTGGCGAGGGTAAAACACGCCAAGGCTTGAGCGGTTTCGCCCAGCTCCTTCCATAAGTTACCCTTACCGTAATGGGCTAAGGCATCGTTAGGGTTGTATTGTAAGGCGACATCAAACAAGGCGATACGCTCTTCGGCATCTTGACGGCGGGCTTTTAGTTGAGCCTCTAGTTCAGCTTCACTCAAGGGTGTTGCCGCCTTGGCCTGCATCGCCTTCTGAATATTTACTCGCATGGCCACCCGTGTGGCTTGGGCTTTCCAGTCTTCGGCGAGTTCTTTATTCCCTAGTTTCAGGGCATACACACTCAGGTTGGTGTAGGCCATCACCCAATCGGGGTTAAGCTGAATGAGGTTTTCAAACACGGCCATACCCTCTGGGTAGCGTTCCAACCGCCCCAGCAACACGCCCAAGGTTTCGTGGGCTTGCCAAAAGGTAGGATACTCTTCGAGTACTTGCCTTAACACGGCCAAGGCTTCCTCGGGCTGATCTTCCATAAACAACTGCACGGCAGAGGCTTGCAACTGCCCAGCTAGAGCTTCTTGCGTTTCGGCGGTGTTACTTTCGGTTCCGCCAAAAGGCAATAAACAAACAGTGGCCTGCAAGGTGGGCAAGGTTTCCACAGACACCTCTTCGCTCGTCTCCCCCCAGCTGAGCGTTAACGTGGTTTGTGGTACCCGCAAGGCTCGCTTTAAGTAGGCCAAGGCGTGACCTGTTTCGGGGTTCAGGCTGGTTAAACGCCCCACCCGTTTACCCGCTTGCCACAAGGGTAAGGAATGCCCTTTGGCCAACGCCAAGGCGACCGATTCGCAAGACGCTTTTGGCAGTGCTAGCCCCATGAGACTTTCGCCCACACCGCCGTAGGTTTTTAGCTTGGCAATGGTTTCTTGCCCTAAATAACACCCTTTGGTGTAGGAAATTGTCCAGTGTTCTAACCCTGTTTGCGGAAGTATCTCTTCAGGCGTGACATCCACAGTCCACAGGGGAATCCCTTGCTCAAGCAAGCCATATCGCCATTGGTTTGGCTCTAGCGGGGGGAGTCCCTCCAGTAAGGCTTCGGTATGGAGGGTACTTTCAGCCGTGGTGAGAAGCAAGGCCGTATACGACTGTTCACGCCCTGTCTGCCAAAAGGGGGATTCTATCAACCAAGCGATGGGCGTACCTGCAGACGTTTTCTCTAGCACTTGCAGGCCGTTAGCAGGCAAAGCGGGTAGGTTGGGCAATTGCCCTGCGTGATGAATCAACACCGATTGCTGAAGTTCAAGCGTCTCGAAACTAGCCACATCCATCAACTGATACTTTTTAAACTCGTTGATGAGAATCTCGGCCACACTAGCATAAGTGAGTATTAAAAAGCTCGTTTCAGATTCACGATGCACACTGTAAGGGGCCAGCACATACCCTTTTCTATCCAGCACGGCATTGGCGATGCCTTCGCCGTAGTAGCAGGGTTGCCCTTGATAGGTGGTATGTAAAGCTAAGGGGGTAACGGCATTGCACGAGCGGTGATGAAGCACCTTGGCTGCATCGGGGCCAGACACTCGAATCGCTTGCCATTGCCACGCTGGGGGTAACGCCTCGTTAGCACAGTACCAAAGAGGGGAAGCAGGGGTTGGAGTCGCCATGATGAAAAATCTCGCTATACTAAAGAGTGTGTATAGTTAAATCCTTATTTTTCCGTACGTTTTTAAAATGCTAGCTTACCGAGGCCTTCCTAAATAGGGGGCAACGGGGGCGTTAGCCCTCGTTAATAAACCTAGGGGGGAGACTTTGAGAGGGAGGAACGGCCTCTCAAAGTCGTCTGAAAGACGACACGCAACGAAAAAACTATAACTGTTCGGAAATATAGGCATTTTACTATACTATAGAAACACTAAAGCGAGTATTGAAAACACGATACTCGCTTTAATAATAAAGTCTCAAACGCTGAGGCGAAAACTAAGAAACCACGGGCATTTTGAACTCTTCGCCCAAGGCAGCCTTGAGCAGAGGCTCCAGTTCGCCGTTTTGCAACATATCGGTAACGGCATCAATACCGCCGCAGAACTCGCCGTTGACAAAGATTTTAGGATACGTCCGCCAATCGAGCAACTCATTGAGGAGCATCTTCTTTTCGGGGTTATCCAAAATATCCTGAATCACAAAGTTTTGTACTCCGAGGGCTTCAAACAAGTTAGCGGTTTTCATGGTAAACCCACAACGAGGAGACTGGCGAGTCCCTTTGCCGTAAATCATCACAGGTACTTCTTTAATTTCCCGCTGGATTTCTTGCACTAAAAGGTGGTTTTCATCGTACATCACCATCGTATCATCGTTGGCAGGGGGCGCAGACATCATCATCACAAGAGAAACTCCTTTATTGTTTCTTATTAAACACAAAACACCTTTCTACGCTAACACAAAGCTAACGCAATTCCTTTGCATATTAAGGCTTTTTTAAGTTTTACTCTCTACTTTTACTCAGCGTCAATAAGATACAGAACCTCTTAAACCCTACAAAATAAACCTTTAGGAGGGTAGCCGAAAAAGGTGTTTGTGCTTCATACTAACATTATGTTTTAAACACACGGGTCTAACTTTGATAGTTCCTGTATCTATCACATCCATCCAAGGCGGATTTGTTTTTGCGTCATTTTGGAACACCCTACCCCAACAGTCTTTTGTTTGCATGACTCGTGGCTCTGCAAGAAAAAGCTCAGGGGTGTTGCCGTTTGTAGGTTACTTTGGTGTGTTGGGGCATCACGCCTTCATTAATAGCTAAGAGGAATTGTTTTTCATGAGATTAATCGCCTTCACCCAGTTGGCACAACGCTTCACACTCGCTGTCGTCATCAGCTTATTGTCTCTGCAAGGGGTGTTTCCCCTCCTCTGTGATGCGGCCCCGCTACGGTTTGCCCCCACGGGTGGAACCGTCACCTCTGAATTTGGCTGGCGTGTAGACCCCTTCAATAAAAACAAACGCTTTCATTCTGGGCTAGATATTGCGGCTCCCACAGGTACCCCCGTGTTCAACCCAGAGGCTGGCGTGGTTATTTATGCGGGCGAATACGGCGGTTACGGCAACGTGGTGGTGGTTAAACACAACCGCAAAGGCTTGTATACCCTCTACGGTCATAACTCTAAACTGTTAGTTACTCGTGGGCAACAGGTAGAAGCAGGGCGTCCGCTGGCCTTGGTAGGTAGTACAGGGCGGTCAACAGGGCCACACCTGCATTTTGAAGTCCACTTTAACAACAAGTACATGAACCCTGTCGATTATTTAGTATTTTTACAACAAGAGTTGATTGCCAAGGGAACGATTGCCCCGACCGTGGAAGAAGCCCAAGCCGTACCCACACCGTTGCCCCCCGCTATGGGTGGTCCCCTGCCTGAGAATCTCTTTTTTGGCCCCTTAGACCCTAGCGACTTTGAAGACTAGGGGCTGTTTGAAAATAGTTTCAAACCGCTTCTTTCTTACTTCTTGGTGATAAGTTGCCCTAACGGGCAACGTTGAGAGGCCGTTCCTCCCTCTCAACACTCTCCCCCTAGAATTATTGAGAGTATTAACTAAATAGCTTTAGTATTGACTCTGTGAAAATGAAACGCAATCGCTTGCTCCATATCCTTCAGTGAACGAGAGACAACCTTACCTCGCCGTTTAAATCTTGCAATCCAATGACGT
>JBJTUB010000063.1:0-3811 GCA_046080465.1 Vampirovibrionales bacterium
TCTAGCAAGATGTATAACACTGAGATACCCATCAGTAGAAAAGCTGATAGAGATAGAGAAAGACAGTAGATTTGGTATTTGTGTTCCTGATACCTATATAGATCGTTGCATGGTAGTAAATAATTATTAGAATTACTAATAAAAACAGGGGTATCTAGGGGCTTCGCCCCTAGAGTAACTTAGGGGGGAGAGTTTGAGAGGGAGGAACGGCCTCTCAAGATTGCCCGTAGGGCAATGCGAAACGAGGGACTTAGAACCCTCGACAAACCCTTTTGCAGAACTTTCTATACGGACATCTTTTTATTCACCCCTAACTATCTTTCATTATAAACAACCTTCCCCAAAGTTTGGGGAAGGTTAGTAGATTTCTAATCTTTTTTAAGGGATTTTTTTAGATTTTATGTCATTTCGCAGTTTAACTAGCGACTTCTCATGCTTGTCGCTTTGCTTTGCCTAGGGGCAATGGTGAGTGGCTACGGTGAACCCAAGGTTTACTGATACAAAGCATTAAATGTTGTTATGAAGTTACTATTCTGAGCGGTACATTGCCCTGGTTTGGTGGGTAGACTGGCGATCCACGTTTGGTTCGTGTTGCTAATATTGCAGCCTATGGCCACTTGATCAGCCCCTGCGGTAAAGAATGTTGACGTGGTGTTACTCATATTCCCATCAATAAGCCAAGCAATGCCAGAAGGTGAAGGTGGTCCCCACACAGTATCAAACCACACTCCCACTCCATTGGGTAGTATCCAACGCCCAGAATGATCATTAACGGCATAACTCAGACCCATGTTCGCCCAGTTGAAGTTATTACAGGGGGGTGTGGTGGTACCCTTGGGGCAGTGGGTAGCCCCTGCTAGCTTACCGCTAAAATACTGCACAAGGGGGTCAGTGGTATTTTGAGCCCCCCAACTGGAGATGTTTTGAAAATCGCCATTCATAAAGCCTTGGTATATGATAGTTTGTATCACCTGAATGGTTTCTTTCTGTTTGGCTTTGAGTTGGCTTTGGCTAACGCTGTTAAAAATACTCGGTAGGGTTAAGGCACTAATCAGCCCCAGCACGGCCAAACTAATCAGCAGCTCGCTTAGGGTGAAGCCCCGCCGTGTTTGTGCTATACTGGAGGCATGGAGGCAGTTCCCTTCTTTTTTGTTTCAATCCTATCCGATGGCGAGGTCTCGTTTCGGAGCCTTTCTTTTATTATCGGCATCATTGATTTAAACTTTAGCCCTTAGTTTAAAAGTTCGGTTGTTTGATGGAGGGGGTCTGTGTTGTTATACCAATGTCATAAATAAGGGGCGTCTGTCGCTTTCGGTATCGCTACGATTCTCGATGTGCTTATGTACGTCTCTGTACATAAGCACACATCTGCGAGTCTAAGCTCCTAGAAATCAGCTATACGCTATTCAATCTTTTAAATGGTCTTAGGCTTTTTAGATTTGAGAGTTTGGGTGTTAAAGCGTGCGGAATAGTTTCGTCACATCCCCCGCCCCCATGGAAAGGACGCAATCGCCTGTGTGAATCAGGCTAGGGGTTTGGCGTAACTGAGCTTGAGCTTCGGCCACACTGCCCACGGCTCGACAGTTCACGCCTTGAGCCTGCACCGCGACTGCCAAGGCTTGGCTTGTCATACCCTCGATGGGGGCTTCATGAGCATGATACACATCCACTAAAAAGAGTTCATCTACGCCGTTGAAACAGGTGGTAAACTCATGCCATAAAGCCTTGAGGCGGGTGTAGCGGTGCGGTTGAAACCACACCTTAAGCTGGCCTGTTAGCCCGTGTGCTTGCATAAACTGCCGAGCAGCCTCGATGGTGACTTGCACCTCGGTGGGGTGATGCCCGTAATCATCCACCAGCACGGCTTGGCTACTGGCCAATACGGTGGGTAGAGGCAGCCGTTCAAAGCGTCGACCCATACCGCTAAAGGCGAGTAATCCTTCGGCTACCTGCTCTAAAGGCAAGCCCAAGGCATGAGCCACCATCGTTATTTGAGCCGCATTCCAACAGTTGTGTTCGCCTGGTACACCTGCCACCACCTGCGTGAGTGGAGCCGTACCCCCCTCAATCCGTAAGGTACCTTCAACGGCTCCTGTGGCGGTACTGCGGAGATCTTCTAAACAATACACCTGTGTTTTCGGTGCTAGGGTGTACAAAGCGTTGTTATCCAGTGATTGTGTGGCTTCTGGTCGAGATAACCACAACCACCGCAACCCATGACGCACCTCGCTCGGGAGGGCTTGAACCACTTGCACACTCAGCGGACAGTTGGCATTGGCCACCACGGTTTGAGGATGAGGGCTAAGGTTCGGTAAGCTAGCTAGGTTTTTGAAATACGTATCAAAGGTTTGGCATAGCGTGGTGAGGCCATCGGCGTAATGATCGGCATGATCTAGCTCTAAATTACTGAGGATGGTAAAGGTTGGGGCATAGCGTAGAATACTGCCATCGCTTTCATCTAGTTCCGCCACGCCTAAATGCCGTTGAGTATTGAGGCGTAAGTTTTGTTGGGTCGAAGGTAACTTGCCCCCTGCAATCACTAAGGCGGGTTGGTGGCAGGCCTCTAAAACGGCATCCATCATGCCTGTTAGGGTGGTTTTTCCATGCGTACCAGCAAGACCAATGGTGGTTTGGCAGCCAATACTGGGCGAATGCAGTAGAGCCTGCAACACTTGGCTACGGTGTAATAGGGGATACCCTGCTTGTTGTGCCGTGGTTAGCTCAGGGTTGTGGTTGGCAATGGCCGTAGAATACACCACACCTGCGTTGCTGGGTACCTGTGTAGCCTGATGCCCTACAAAGGTATGAATCCCCAAGGTGTGTAATTGTTGTAGCATGGCTGAATCGCTACTATCCGAGCCACTAACGTGAAAACCAAAGGCCTGTAAGGCCTGTGCCAAGGGAGCCATGCCTGCCCCACCGATACCCACAAAATGCACGGGGCGTTGGGGGTTAAGCAGGGTGTCGAAGTTTAATACATCGGTGGGCGTTACGGTTAAATCGATCATTCATTAAAGCACCTTATACAGAAAATGGATAAACTTATAAAAAAAGACTACCACAAAGTTAAAATAACAGGTATACTAAATCTAAGCACATGTATTGTTAACGGTGTGTTGTTACTGATTGTTTTTTAGTTGGAGTGTTGAAACTTCTCATGAACATGAAATTTTTGTCTGTTGCTTTATTATCTTTAGCCATGGCTTCTTCGGTAGTCTTGTCTGGTTGTTTCGGTGGCGAGCAATATGCTGCTCCTGCGGGTAAAGCTGCTCCTGTGGCAGCTGAAGCTCCTGCTGCTGGCGAGGCTCCTGTGGCAGCTGAAGCTCCTGCTGCACCTCACGGCGAAGGTGATCACGAGTACCACGGCTAGAAGCTTTAGGCACTTGTTAAAAAAGCTTACCCTGTTGAACAGGGTAAGCTTTTTTACTATAAAAACTTCTGCAAAAGACCCATTCGGGCGTGCACTGAAAGGTTGAACGCTAGTTGCATAAACCCCTTTGAGGAAACGGGTCTATAGAAGCCTCTGAGAAAGCCCAGATTGCTCTGTTCCTTCTCCCTTAGGGAGAAGGTTAGGATGAGGGAAACATAGGCTACACCTAGGTTGGTGACATCCCTCACCCCAGCCCTCTCCCTAAGGTGTATTGTTTCGCATGATTACAAAGATGTTCATGGTATAGTATTTTAAATAATTTACGACTCTTTTCCAAAGATGTGTTGAATGGCTTCGTAGAAGGCTAGCCCTAAACGTATTCCATTGGTTACAACCCGCTTGAGCACCGCCCACCACCCCTCAATCGGGTTCAAATCAGGG
>JBJTUB010000064.1:0-3375 GCA_046080465.1 Vampirovibrionales bacterium
ATAACTCATCCAATTCTACCACCGTGACATCTTGAGGTTCCAAGCGAGAGTGAGAGGTATCAACGTGTCTCATATGCTTTAAGACAGCGACTGTTGACACACCGATTAACTGACCGATACGTCTGAGGGAAACACCACTGGCATAAAGCTCTTCCGCTAAGGACCATGTCTTGGCTCCTAGTCCTTTGGGGGTACTACGAGTATATTTACAAGGGCAGTTTTTACATTGCCAACGTTGTACATCTTTAACAAATCCAGCTTTTGATTTTTCGCTTCATATAGCACACACTTCTCTTTCTAAACAAAAGAAAAGTATACCATCTAATTAGTTAAATGTCTCGATTTATTAACGGGGGCTTCGCCCCTATAGACCCGTTTTTTCAAAGGGGTTTACGCCCCCAGCTTTCAACACTTCATCGCACAAGCCGAATGGCTTTTTTATGAGGCCAACTGAAGACTCACCCAGTGTTGTAGCACGGCCTCGTGGGCAATCACGCTTTGGCGATGCAGGTTGAGATGCTCGACTAGCGTTGGTAACATCTCTCGCTCGGGCAAAATACCCGCCCGCACTTGGCTATACCGCTGGTTGAGTAAGTCATTCTGTTGATGGAGTTGTTGCTTGACTAGCTGATACTGTTGCCACGCCTGTTGAAGCTGGTTTTGCGTGGTAGCTACCTCGCTTACAGCGGTTAAGTAGGTTTGTTGATAGCGGTACAGATGCTCGTTATAGAAGGCTTTTTGTTGCTGTAGGTTGGCTTTAAGTTCCCCACCTGCAAACAGGGTTTGCACCATGCCCGCCCCCACCGAGGCTAGCAGACTATCCCAATTCAGCCAGTTACTGAGTGTCGTACTCGTTAAGCCTGCTTGCCCCGTCAAGCTAAAGCTCGGCAAAAACAAGCGTTTGGCTACTTGCACGTTAATACCTGCGGCCTTGAGTAGGGCTTGACTTGCCGCCACATCGGGGCGATGTTCTAACGCTTGAAATACCTCTGCGGGAAGGCTCTCGGCACTCTGTTGAGACTGCTTGGCAATAAGATTCGGAATGCCGTAAGATTGACGAGACACCGTTTTTAACTGCTGGAGCCACGGCGATAACTGCTCAGGATGCGTTACACCCAAGGCCAACATTAGTGTTTTTTCCGCTTCTTGCTGTTGTTGATGCAAGCCCCGTAATGTTTGCTGATTCACGAGTATCGCTTGGGTGTAGCCAATACCCTGCCCTTGAGAAATCAACCCTGCGTGAATCAAATCATCGGCCAGTTTTTTTTGAAGGCCGAGGAGTTCATCCTGCTTGTTAAGCAACTGTTGTTCGGCATGGAGGCGTTGCCACCGCACACTCGTACTCACGACACTGGCCACCACTTGGCGTTGTAAGGCTTGCACCCGCAATGCTTGGGCGATGGTTTGTTGTTGCAGGGCTTTGGTCATCAGGCGGTTACGTAACCACGGATCTAAATCGTACTGAATGTTGATGGGTAGGCTGTAAATGTTGACCGTTTGCCCAGGGGCAAACAGTTGAGGCCCTGGCATGGCAAATTGTCGCATGTTGGGCGTGGTTAGGTTTTTACTGTTTTTTTGCCGAGTGATGTTGGGGTTCAAGCTAATGCGTGGCAGTTCTTTCGCTAAGCTGGCCCGAGCGATTAACTGGCTTTGCTGGGTTTGAGCCATCGCAATTTTAAGATCCAGATTATTCAACAAAGCCTGCATCACTAACGCATTGAGGGCGGGTTGCTCGAAACTCTGCCACCACGGCTGAAGGCTTGCTTGTTGAAGTTCGGGTGTTTTTTCCAACGATTGCTTACCACTCATCGGGTTCACTTGCATGGGGGCTGATACAGGTGTCGCCGAATCGTTGCCTGCTTGAGCTGTCACGGTAGAAAGCACGCCACAGGCCAGCCACACCAAACAGAGGCTTAAAGAAACACGTTGACTACTGAGGAACATCCACGTCGGCCTCCGTTGTGTTGGCTAAAGGCACGTTAGAAGCGTTGATTTTTTTCAAATACACATCCACCTGTTGGCCAGGCCATACCGCAAATTGCTTGGGTGGAGCGAAGGTGTAAACAAGTTGTAGCACTCGCACGTCGTTCCGTTCGGCGGTCGCCCCAGTTAAACTCTTTTTAGGTATCATAAAGGGTTCAATGCGTTGAAACGTGAGTGGGAAGGAGAGTTTGCTGTTCCCCTTAATAAAGGCGGTGGCGGGCATGTTGGGGGTTACATCACTGGCAAGTACCTCATCCACATCCACACGCACTTGCAAGGCTTGGGTCTTGCCTAGCAGAATGGGGGGTTCGCTGTTTTTGGTCATCATCATTAACTGGAGTGTTTCCCCCACTTTAACGTTGACTTGCAACACCGTACCTGCGATAGGAGCGGTGACAATCGCCTGATTCAACTGGGTTTGAAGCTCTTTTAAACGTGTGCTTAACTGCTTGGTTTGTTGTTGAGCTTCCACGAGTCCTTGTTTGGCCTCGGCAATATCGTAGCTCCATGCCCCTGCTTTGGCTTGGGTGAGCTGGGCTTGGGCTTGCTTTAAACGTGCCTTGGCTTCAGCCACGGTAAGCTGTTGACGTTCTATTTCATTCGGGGCGAGTGAGCGTTTATCTTCCACGGCCATTAATCGTTGTAGGGTA
This sequence comes from Vampirovibrionales bacterium, assembly GCA_046080465.1. GTDB lineage: Bacteria > Cyanobacteriota > Vampirovibrionia > Vampirovibrionales > JAJTHC01 > JBJTUB01. The sequence goes on from JBJTUB010000064.1 coordinate 2,634, forward strand.
TGGTTTTCACGCTGGTACAGGCTCTGCAAGGCTTCCACGTTGGCTTGTAAGGGGGGCAAGGTTTCGGGGCGAGGCTCGTGTTGCAAGCGTTCAATGCGGATGTTTAAGCCTGTTTCGTGGCTTTGGGTGGCTTCTACTTGGGCTTGCAAACTGTCGTATTGGGCGTGTAGGGTCTCTGTATCTAGCTTAAATAAGGGGTCGCCTGCTTTAACGGTTTGCCCTTCCTTTACATACACAGCACGCACCAAGCCCGAAAACTGAGGAGCCACTTGAATGGCCTCGTTGACGGGTTCGACAATGCCGACCCCTGCCACGGTTTGCTCGAAGGGGCGAGGGGCAGGCGGACGCTGGGGCGGTTGTTGCGGATACCCCAGTTTTTGATGGGTGATGAAGTAGGCCATTAGCCCCAACCCCACCAAGGCGAGCAACATGGAACGAGACCACGGAATATTTTTTAGCATGTTATCTTTACCCTATAAAGTAATTTTAAAATAAAAACGACTATGATTGAATCCTTATTTTTCTAAATACGTTCAAAGTTTCCAGCTCCTGAATTATTTTCAAACTATTGGGATTTATAGGGGCGAAGCCCCTATAAATAAGGAGAGTATTAACCAAAAGCTGTTTTGAAAAAAGTCGTCTAAACCTAGACTAACTCTTGTTAAGCTGTTAAAAATCAGTAAAATTACTAATAAAAACAGGGGTATCTAGGGGCGAAGCCCCTAGAGTAACTCAGGGGGGA
>JBJTUB010000065.1:0-621 GCA_046080465.1 Vampirovibrionales bacterium
AGTATGTTGAACATTACCTAAAGCAAACGGGCAACAAAGGATGGTTTAAGGGAGAACCGTCACCTGACGCCTTGAAAAAAGCCCAAGCCTATGCAGACTCCAAAGTCGCTGCCGCCCGAGCTCAAATGGTGAAGCAAACCGTCAACGTAGAGGGTGTTAAACAAACTTTAGATATACACCAAGTGAAAGCGGTAGAAGATTCTGCTGATAGTGCACAAGTGCAGTTGGATAGCACTGTACGAACGGCTAGTACAAAAGGTATTACAGGCAAAGAGTTTAAGCAGGGCAATGCCCTAACGTGGCTGCAACGCAAACTAGGCCTTGCGGGAGAAGCGGGTATTGATCGTCGTTTAGCAGGTGTGGCCAATACATTAAACGAAACGGCCCCCGCAGGAGCCTTAAAAACCGCAGGGGCGAACGCCAACGAGGTGGGTAAGGCCGTGATTGAGGCGGCCAAACAGAACAGTGATGACGGGGCCAAGGCGGCAGCTAAAAATATAGGTTGGTTGGGCAAAGCGGGTAACTTCTTAAAAGATAAATCGCCCATTATTGGTGTGGCGATTGAAGGTGGCTTTGTCGCTCACAGCGTTAGCCAAGGTAACAACAAGCAGGCCGTTGCAG
>JBJTUB010000066.1:0-1643 GCA_046080465.1 Vampirovibrionales bacterium
TTTCAACTAAGCTCGCTTGCTTTGAAAACAGGAGGGCTTTTTCTCGGAGATCTAAACTGTAAGCCATGGTAATTGTTCCTTTCAATAAAACAGTCACTCTGTATAGTCTACCACGATTCAAAAATATTTCAAAATACTATACTCTTCCCCACCATGCGGCATAAATAGACGTTTTAATGATGCCACGTTCGCTTTTCACATGATCTACCAGCATAAAGAACACCAAGAAGAGGGTAGATCGTCGCCTACCCTCTTCTTGTCAATTTTTGGTATTAAGCCGTCAGTAAGCTTGCTAACGGATTCGATCCGTTCCCTGCAAAGGCACTGGCCAAAGCGTTGGCACTCGTGTTAGCACCGCCACTTACGGCACTTGCTAAAGCATTAGCACTACTCGTTGTATTGCCACCTAGGCCGCCCATCAACATGGGTAACAGGCTTGTTAAAGGCGATCCGCCTTCTTTATCCCCCCCACCAAGAGCCATCATCATCATAGGTAGCATTTTTTCCATGCCACCGCCTTGGCTATTGCCACCTAAGCCACCCATCAGCATGGGTAGCATCATCATCATGCTATTCATGCCTTTATCATCATCGCCCTCTTTTCCACCCATCAACATGGGTAGCAGGCTCATTAACAGTAGGGGCATAAGGTTATCATTCTTTTTCTCACCGCATTGGCAATGTTTATAGCCACCGTGGGGTGGATGCGTACCTAAGGTAGGGAGCTGTGGAGGAAAACTAGGCAAGCCACCTTGGGGGCCTTGCAACGGTGTAAACCCACTAGGAACGATAGGAGGCGTGCTTGGCAACTGGTAAGCCAAGCGGGGTGTACCTAAGGCTGGGGAACTAGGTAGGTAGGAAGTCGGTAGTTGGGTGGGGGAAAGCATGGGTACAGGAAACTCCTATAACTAACAGAGGAAGGGGAAAGGGGGAAAGGGAAAAAGGGGGAAAGGGAAAAAGGGGAAAAGGGAAAGAGGGAAAGAGGGAAAGAGGGAAAGAGGGAAAGAGGGAAAGAGGGAAAGAGGGAAAGAGGGAAAGAGGTGAGGGGAATAAATGTAGGCCAAGCTAAGTAACAGAGTGAATCATGACGACTAACCGCAACATCATCTTCTATGTGTACGCTCTTCTTTTTTATTTCTTAGCAAGTTTAGCTTTTAGGTCTTTATTTTCGGCTTGAAGGGTTTTGATGGTTTGAGCCTGTTGCTTAACCTTATTACTCAAACGTTTGACTGTTCCCTTGAGCTTCACACCATCTTGCTTGGTAATTTGAGCATCGGGCTTGTTAATAATTTTTTGATCCTCAGCACTGAGGCCACCCGTAGTGATTTCTTTATCTAGCTCGGTTGAGGGTGTTGAGCTGGTTGCATTGTTCCCCTCGGTTGGGGGGTTATCGCTAACCGCACCAGGGGTAGTGTCATCTTCTTGTCGTGCAGCTACCGTAGTTGGCTTTGAACCGTTGGGAACCAAGGCAAGTGTCTCATTAAGTTTTCTTAGAATTTTTTCTCGATTCACATCGTTTATTTCAGATGCGGACATTTGTGCAACCGTTGCAATGGCGTTTGTAATCGTAGTAATGGCTTGACTATTACCAGAAGTTGACTCTGAACGAGGAGACGTCGGATCTTTTGTGGTAGGTGGGGTAG
>JBJTUB010000067.1:0-3248 GCA_046080465.1 Vampirovibrionales bacterium
AAGTTCAAGGAAAAACAAACGGCTTTTGTAAAACGCTTGCGTTTTCTCGCTTGCGGGCGTGTACACAGAAGTACATAACGAAAAAACGGATTGTTTTGACACAGAAGTTACCCATTATGGGCCTTATGACGACACTATCTAAGGGAGAGGGGGATAAATCTTTTACACTGCAGGCTTATCTAGCAACTGCGTTAAAGCTTGGGCGTTCAACACGGCCAAATCGTCAGGGGTATCTACGCCGTGGGGTAAACTTTCCACGAAGCCCACCTCTATGCGTAAGCCTAGCTCTAAGGCACGCAACTGCTCCAGCTTTTCTAGTTGTTCTAAGGCCGAAGGGGGGGCTTGCACAAACGCTTGCAAGGCCGAACGCCGATACGCATACAAGCCCACATGCCGATACACAGGCAACGAGGGCTGAAGCAACAGTTCAGGAGTCCAGCCATCACGCACAAAAGGGGCGGCGGCCCGAGTAAAATACAAGGCTTGGCCTTGATGACTTACCAAGGCCTTAACGCAGTTGGGGTTGTGATACAGTTCGAGTAGTGCTTCGGGGGTCGTGGCCAAACGTTGCAAGGGGCAAACGAGGGTCAGCATCTCCGTGCGGTCGGTGGCCTGTTGCATACGGACGGCCAAGGTGTTTAAATGCACAGGCGGAATAAACGGCTCATCGCCTTGAACGTTCACAATCCACGTGGCTTCAGGGTAATGCGTCGCCACTTCCCACACACGGTCGCTGCCTGTGTCGTGGTCGTGACGAGTTAGCTGGGCATGAAAGCCTGCTTGCTGTACGACGTCGGCAATGCGACTATCATCGGTGGCAACCACGACCGTACCTTGACGTAGCTCACTTTCCATGACTCTTTGCAGGGTGTGTAAAATCATGGGTTGGCCGTGTAGTAAGGCCAAGGGTTTAGCGGGGAAACGTGTCGAGCCATAGCGGGCAGGAATCACGGTAAGGCAGTGTTGAAGCATGGGGTAACAGGGTTTCTATACGAAAATTCTATAACAAAAGGGGGGGGGCTTCGCTCACGCCACGAAGCCTTGAAAGTTGGTTGCGTTACAACACGAACATTAATCCACCAGCACACTATTCAGTATACGCTGATTACTACTGGGTTGTAAACGCCCCACGCCAAACACATGGGTTTGATTTCGTCCTAAGTTTTTGGCCGCATATAAGGCAGAATCCGCTTCATCAAGCAAGGCTAACGTGGTTTGATGTTGCGTAGCCAACTGCGTTACACCCACAGAGATGGTTATCTTTAAACTAAACCCCGCAGGCCGAAACACCGTTGAAGCCACCAACAGACGCAACCGCTCCATAAGCAACCCCGCTGCTTGGTACTGCGTGTTGGGTAAAATAACGGCAAACTCTTCGCCTCCATAACGAGCCAAGGCATCGTAAGGACGCAGGTTACTTTTTATCAGTTGAGCCAACTGCTGCAACACATCATCGCCACAATGGTGGCCATAGGTATCATTAATGTGTTTAAAATGGTCAATATCGAACAATACCACACAACAGGGCGTGGCGTGACGGTGGCTCCGAGCCATTTCGGCACTCAGTAAATCGTTCAACCGCCGACGGTTCATTAGCCCAGTTAACGGATCGGTAAGCGATAACGCCTCTAACGCTTTGCTTTCACTCAACACGTGCTTCAGCAGGTGCTGATGTTGCCCTAGCCCAACGAGGCCGTAACAAAGAACCCCCGCCCACACTAAGGCCTTTAACCAAAGAGGCGACAAGACGGATGATAACGTAGGAGACAAAGAAGCATTTAACAACACAGCAAAAGGAGGCAGTGCCAGCACATAACACAAGGTAAGCATCGTAAGCGTTGCCCACCAACACCAAACAAGCTTCATCATAACAGGCTCACTCGCCACACTCGCCATACTAGGCTCAACCTTATCAGAGGCTTGTTTTGGTGTTGGTGTTGGTGTTGGTTCTGTATCGACTTCCGTGATCGCTCGGCTGGTTGCTTGATGCACAAAACGAGTTGCCCACTGCCCCCCCAGCAAAAAGCCGAGAGCGAGTAGGGAAGGCAGTGTTACAGGGGTTGCTATGATAAACAGCACAAGCATCACACTGAAATGCAGCCAATGTTCATGAGACTGAACGAGGGTCGGCCATACCTTGAAGAACACAAAGCGTGTCATGAATGCAGGGGGCGTATGGCTTAGCACAACCCCAAACGATGCAAGCAACACAAACGTATAGGCCAGTATCGAGAGTAGCGTTCCTGCCGCCTCTACCTTTGTTATTAAAGAGTGATCTACAACACAAATGCACGTTACAAGCAAAAAGGCAAAGGCTTGCCAACGCTGAAACAACAAGGAGTCACGATTCTCAGGGAGTGTGTTATACAACGAAAAAGGTTACTTTTCTACTTTTTTGTAAAAACCGAACTGAACAGGTTTAAAGCAATTCAAGGATTCTTGCAATTGATCTCGTTCTTTCATCAAGCTATTCATACGCTGACGCAAGGAGTCATTTTCGCTTTTAGTACGAATAAGCTCAATTACCACTTCATCGAGTCCAGCAAGGCGGTCATCCAACAAACGAGAGATTTCCGAGAGAATCCCTTCTTTGCTTGTGGAAATAGCTTCAACAATGGCGTTCAAGTTGCTTGAAGCGACGGAAGAGTCAGCGACAGGCGTGGTAGCGGCGATGGTTGTTGTCGACGCTGGAGAGCTTAAAGCGGTTGCCTGCGTCGAAGGAGTCCCTTGAGACGTTCCCAAAAGCTGAACAATCGCCTGCAAGCTTTGCCCTTGACTGTAAAGTTCAACAGCCTTTCTCAACAACTCCAACTGTTGTGCCGTGTAAGCCAGCTCGCCTGTGGTGGGGTTGGCTTGCGGACTAAGCGTCAGTAAGTTTGTTAGGTTCGCCAACGCTTGATCTTGCAAATTAAGTTGCTGGCAAATATACGAGGCGGTGTAAGCGTAAACATCCGACGAATAAACGGGAGTATGAGGAACCATTGGTGTAAAGCCAGACATTCTTTTCTCTCACTATAGCTAGTGTGATTGTGGATAACTCTCAGTACAGCGATTTATCCACAAGTCGACATATTAAACTTCTATTCTCAATTAAGTATATCAAAAGTGATGTTTTTTGGCTAGTTGATAACAAGGAGTTGAGGCGTGTACACAGACATACAATGCGAGACTCCTTCTCATACCAATTTCATAAATAAAGGGCGTCTGCCGCTTTCGTTGTCGCTACGATTCTCGATGAGCTTATGTAC
>JBJTUB010000068.1:0-622 GCA_046080465.1 Vampirovibrionales bacterium
CCTGTTCTTGCATGGCCACGGCGAGGGCTTGCTCACCTGTGGTAGTGGCGTGGGTATTATGATGGGAGCCAATCGCTTTCCGTGGGTTCGGGCGGTTCATGCGCACGATGCTACACTGGCAAAGCTCAGCCGTGAACACAACAATAGCAACGTGCTGTGCATGGGCGGACGCTTTGTGGCCCCCGCCTATGCCGAAATGATTTTAGAGCAGTGGCTCAACACGCCTTTTGCAGGAGAGCGTCATGAAGGGCGGGTGGAGTTATTACACCAATTAAAAACTTAAATAGCGACTTCCTGCGTTTGTCGCTTTGTGTTGCCCTTTGGGCAACGTAGAGAGGCCGTTCCTCCCTCTCTACAACTCTCCCCCCTAGGTTTATTAACGTGGGCTAACGCCCCCGTTGCCCCCCAAAAAAAAGAAATAGTTTCTTACGCTATTCAATCTTTTGAATGGTATTAGGCAACCTAGGAATGTATTAACGTAATACGGCCCCAAAGCTAACCACCACATGCTGACGCAAAGCATCGTTCCACGCATCCACCGTGGCATCGTTCAGTGTGCCTTCAAACGATTGATAGGTTAAACGATACGCCAAACTCCGCATTCCCGCTGGAACCCCTTCGC
>JBJTUB010000069.1:0-4769 GCA_046080465.1 Vampirovibrionales bacterium
CTCTACGGCTAATTTTTCATTTTTTAAATCATGGTGTAGCTGAGCCAGCTCGTAATGAGCCGCTGCATTACAGGGTTCTTGCTCTAAGCAGTGCCGAAACGTTTGAATGGCTTTTAGCAATTTGTTGGTGCTAACATACAGTTTACCCAAATGTACCAATGTATCGGTATGGTGCGGAAACCGCTTTAAACTACGCTTTAATTGCTTGGCCGCATTGACCAAATCTCGGTTGGCACTGTAATGCTGGCTAGCAACGATGGCAATTTGTGGGTAACACAATTGCTGCTGTAGTTGGCTGCTCCGCTTGGCCAGTTCGGCTTGTGGCAATACCAAACACTCATTCCAAAGAAGCTGGATTAACAACGGATATTCTTGAAAGAGTAACACCTGTTGCAAGCACGGACGCCCCACATAATGCCAAAAGGCAACGCTGAACGCCCCCCCCCAAGAAGCAGGAGGCGTAGAAGCCTGTGGCTTACGCTTGAACCATCCCTGAGCTGGGGGAGCCACGCCTAAGCGTTTGGCCTGCTGTTGACACAAGTTAGCCCAAGCCAAGCCTAACGAGCGTAGTCGTAGAGGTAAGGCTCCCCAAGGCACGGTTTTAAATGCCTGATGTGCTTGCTGAAACACCCCTTCACGCATGAGAAGCCACGCATAGGCCAAGGCCAGTAAAGGAGGTAGTTCGGCAGGAGAAAGCTTGCTGGGCAAGCCAGCTTCAGGCCTGTTGTTTGAAGGTGTTTGATGTAACACCAAGGCTTTAAAAATACAGGTACGTGCTTTGACAACGTGGCCAAGCATGGCATGACACCACCCTAAAGTGGTTAATACCGTGATAGACTGTGGCAAAAACTCTTGACTCCGTTGCAATTGTTGCAGTAAAGCGTCTAGGTGATGCTGTGGTTTCAACGGGTTTAAATAATCGTTAAACACGGTGAAGGCATGCTTTTGCAAGGCCTCTTCATCATCCAAGGCGGGGCTGGGTGTGCTGGCCGTTGCCTTAGCCTGATGAGGGTTGGACGTGCTGGTTGCTGGTTCAATCCCGTGAATGTGAAACGGAAGAAGCGTCCCTTCGGCGGTCAGCAACTCTAACTTTTCAACGGCTTGACGCAAGGAAGCGAGTGAAAAATCGGGAGCCTCGTTTACATCGTTCTCAATGTTGGCGGGTTGATTGGGTTCGGGCGAAGAGGCATTCATGGTCATCATGCGTGGAAACCTAACTTTCTCTGTTCTACACGGTTACAGAAAAGGTATCGGCCATGAGGAAGCGTTACTTCACGAGCTTGTTACATTTTGTCACCATACAAAAGAGTTTCATGCTTTTGCCCTGTTGTTGAACGTTAGTGGATGGCTCTTTAATTATGTTTATGATTTAATGCAAACACTGCAATAAACTCTTTTCAACAGGTCTAGCACATTTAATACTTATAGAAAGATACAACCCACCCATGATGATGATGATGACCACCGCCACGCTTGACACAACCTTGCTTAATCAAGCCCCTGTAGCCGATACCGCCGTGCTGTTACCCCCAGCCAGCGTGAATGCCTTGGCCCCCGAACGACACACCAGTCTACCCCCCATCTCTGCCACCGAAACTCGTGAGCCATTGATGGGCAAAACTCTTGAAGAGCTGAAAACCTTGGCCGTGGAATTGGGGCATCCTGCTTTTAGAGGGCAACAACTACACCACTGGCTGTATGTGTTTTGTGTACGTGAGTTTGAGGCCATGACCAACCTCTCTAAGGCGTTTCGTGAACAGTTGGCCGAACGTTATTGCATTGGCACGCTAGAGATTGTCTCACGGCAACGCTCGAACGATGGAACCCACAAATATTTGTTTAAACTGGCCGATGGCAACGTGATTGAATCGGTACTGATGCACTATGAAGAACGTGACAATTACGCCATGTGCGTTTCTACGCAAGTAGGGTGTGCCGTGGGATGCTCGTTTTGTGCGACGGGCAAGCTAGGCTTGAAGCGTCATCTTTCAGTGAGTGAAATTGTAGAGCAGTACGTGCTGTTGCAAAGCGATTCGGGCAAAGAGATTCGCAACGTGGTGTTTATGGGGCAAGGCGAACCCTTGCATAACTACCAAAACACCGTTAAGGCCTTGCGTATTTTAAATGCCTCGGCTGAAGTGGGCATGCGTCGGATGACGGTTTCCACCAGCGGGATTGTGCCTCAAATTGATGCCTTGGCGGCGGAAGGTTTGCCGATTACCTTGGCCGTTTCGTTGCACGCCCCTGATAACGAGACGCGTACCCAAATTATGCCCGTCAATAAGCGTTGGCCCTTAGAGGCTTTGATGCCTGCGTTGCATAATTATTACAAGGCGACCAACCGTCGGTTGACCATGGAATATATTATGATTGATGGGGTGAATGACACCCAAGAACACGCCCACAATTTAGGCAAATTGCTTCACGGGCTTCATTGCAATATTAACCTGATACCTTACAACCCTATTTCTACCAGCTTGCCTGGGGTGCCTGAGTATAAGCGGAGTAAGCGAGAGTCTATTCGGGCGTTTCAAACAATTTTAACAGAGCAGTACAAACGCAAGGTTACTGTTCGGCTAGAGCGTGGGGCGGATATTGATGCCGCCTGTGGTCAGTTAGCCAACCGCTACCATGAAGGCAAGGCTGTTTAAGGGGGCTTTTGCAGAGATTTCTATAATCTTAAAGATTTTTTGATGACTTCGTGCTACACTAACAACAGAAGTACAAGCCTGCCTGTTTTCTTAATATTTATGGGGAATCCTACACCATGACACGCCTTTATAGAGTATCCCTGTTTCTTGCTTTCGTGGCCCTGTTTGGGCATTCCTGCTTGGCAGCCGAGACGGCCACATCTCAGCCTGCTGTAACCAGTTTTCAACCCGTGGGAGCTTTGGCGTCACAGCGTCAAAAAATACAAATCTACCTGCCCAACCAACTTTATAGCGACCGTTCTAACACCCTAACAGTACGCAACAAGCAACAAACACCGCTGGTGTTAACCTTGGTGTTGGCCGATGCTTACAAGCAACTTTCTGAACCCATCGTGCTAACCCCTAGCGGCTTTAACCCACAAACAGGGGTCGCCACGTTCGCCATTGCCTTACCACCACCGCCAAAGCCCGTGAATACCAACGATGCGGAAGCCACCCCTGTGAAGCCCTCTCAAGAGGCCTCGTTATTGGCGGGGCTAGGCTGGGTGGAAGCTCGGCTCCATGCGGGTAATCTGCCCCCCAGTAGCGAGGTTCAGTTTATGGGGGCGAACGGTCTGCCCTTATCGCTAAAGCAACCGTATGCTCGTTTAAGTGTAACAAGTACGAAAAGTGGCTCTGGCTTGGGGGTGTTGCCTAGTTTACCAGGCATGAATCCGCAGGCCGTTCGAGGGGTTAGTCAATTGGCTGATTTTGCCACAGATAGCGAAAAACGTGACCGCCTCATGGATGACGGAAGCCGTAATTTAAACCGTAGCATTGATAGAAACACCTTTTCACTGCCTACGGTGACTCCCTTGCAAGGCTTTTAAGCCCCTGCTGCTTCAATCGAAAGAAATATCTGTTTATGAAACTCAAAAACAATACTCTTTACCTAGATGCGGCCTCTACCCAGCCTATGGCACCGCAGGTGCTAGACGTGATGACCCCGTGGTTGTTGCACGATTTTGCGAATCCCGCCAGTGTGCATCCCAATGGGCTTCATGCCCGAGAAGCCTTGGAGCAAGCACGGCAACGATGTGCCTTATACTTGGGGTGCCATGCCGATGAACTTATGTTTACCAGTGGCGGTACAGAAAGTAACAACTTGGTGCTTCAAGGGTTGCTTAAAGCGGGCGATCATTTGATTGTAGGCGAAACCGAACATGCAGCGGTGTTGGATGTAGCTCGCTTTTTAGAGGCAACCCGCAACGTGGAGGTGACTTACTTACCCGTGAATCTTGATGGGTTGTATACCCCTGAGGCCTTGCGGGCGGCTTTGCGTCCTAACACGGCCTTGGTAAGCCTGATGCTTGCTAATAACGAGACGGGGGTGCTACAGCCACTGGCCGCCTTGGCTCGGGTATGTCAGCAAGCCAAGGTTCCTCTCCATAGTGATATGGTGCAAAGTGTGGGTAAAACAGCCGTGCAGTTACACGCTTTAGGGGTGCAGTATGCCAGTTTTAGTAGTCATAAGTTTGGCGGGCCTCGGGGGCATGGCTTGTTGTTTAAGCATCATCAAGCCCCCCCTTTAACCCCTCTTTTGTATGGAGGACAACAGGAACAGGGGATGCGTAGTGGTACGGTAAGTACCGCCCACGCCCTAGGGTGTGCTAGCGCCTTGGAGCTGTGGACTCCTGAACATAGGCATACGCTAGAGCAACGGAGTGATGCGTTTATTGAACGTTGGCAAGCCTATCTCTCGTCTCAGCAGTATCCGCAAAATGCGTGTCTCAATACCCCTATCAATGGTAAACACCGTATTGCGGGTTTGGTCAATATCAGTTTGCCTCCGTGGCTAGGGGATCAATGGGTGAATCAATTAGGCTTGCGGGGCATTGCCATTGCCAGTGGTTCGGCGTGTCATGAAAGTAACTTGACTCCCTCTCATGTGTTGTTGGCGATGCAGCGTTCTCATGCTCAGGCAGGGTGTGCCTTGCGATTCTCATTTACGCATCACACCACCCCACAAGATTTAGAAACGGTGTTTCAAACCGTACTCAAACTTCACCAAAAACAGTTGTAAAAAGCTCTGCAAAGCCCCTAGTTATACCGTATCCCTACGCTTGTCGCCTTGTGTCA
>JBJTUB010000070.1:0-2560 GCA_046080465.1 Vampirovibrionales bacterium
AAGCTTTATCGAGCCTACTCCAAGCCCCTTCGTTATATACCAGCGGTGACACCGCCCCCGATTGAAAACTCATTCGCTTCTATTCCTTTTTTAGTGATGATATTAAGTGTCGTAGGGGCAATTCATGAATCGCCCCTACCTTTGAAGACATACGGTCATTGCAAGCCGTGAGGCGTGGTAAGTCTATTGAAAACCACCCTACTAAAAACACTCGTCATTGCGAACGTAGTGAAGCAATCTCCTTGGCCGTATCGTTTCTGTGCAGGAGATTGCCACGCCTAACGGCTCGCAATGACGTATGTATTGAGATAGGGATGCAACTATTTGCAAACAGCCCCTATTTAAACAATACTAAACCTTTAATTTATCTGCATAAAACCAACGAAACTCGTGGGTTGTGTTATACTATAGAAACTTCTGCAAAAGGTTTTTTCGAGGCTTCTAAGTTCCTCGTTTTGTGTCGTCTTTCAGACGACTTTGAGAGGCCGTTCCTCCCTCTCAAACTCTCCCCCCTATTTTATTTATAGGGGCTTTGCCCCTATAAACCCCATTTTTTTAGCTTTTTACGCTTCTATCGCTCGGTGCTTCATTGCGAGGGCGAACGCCCCTTTTGCAGAGGTTTCTATAGCATAACATAAACAGTGTACCCGCCTTCCCTTTGTAAAGTTCGCCCCCAGCCTATGCACCCCCCCGCTTCTAACACTCCTTCTTTAGGGCAATGCCTGGCCACGTATTTGGCTAACCAACTGCCTGCGTGGCAAGCCAGCCAAGCCCCCTTGCTACGAGCCTCTACGCCCTCCACAACACCTCGGCCAGCCCAACAAGGCCTGACGCTGCAAGGCTTAGGCAACCCCACTTTACAAGCCCTATGGCTGTACACCTTGGCACAACAACGCCAAACCCCGATTATCGTCATACTGCCAGACCCCCAGCAAGTACTCGCCCTACATGCTGCGTTGGAAGCACTGGAGCAAACCACGGCAGACGGAGCTTCTAGCACCCCAACGCCTCAGGTCCCCTACTTCAAATACCCTATCGATTACTACAATCCCTACGATCAAAGCGTGTGGCCGATTCCATTTTTAGAACAACATACCCATGTGTTGCAAGCCCTTGAACAACAACGCACAGGGGTGTATTTGTTCACGGCCAAAAGCCTGTTGCTTCGCTTCCCTAGCTTGGCCGACCGCCAGCATTATAGCCTACACCTGCAAAAAGAAGCCACTCACGACCCCGATACTTTGGTGAAGGAGTTGCGTCAACGGGGCTACCATGCCGTGCCGATGGTGATGGAGGCGGGTCAGTTTAGCCAGCGGGGGGATCGCTTGGATGTGTATCCCATCGGCTCGCCCCCTGTGCGATTGAGCTTTTTTGGCGATACCTTAGAACAGATTCGCCTGATGGATGCCGAAAGCCAGCGGAGCCTGATGGCCGTGGAAAGCATCACCCTATTGCCCCGTACCCAGTTGGTATGCACCCCCGAACATAAGCAACAGGTGCGTCAGGCCTTGGATGCGCAACTTGGCAAGCAAGCCTTGGCGTTGCAAGGGCAAGAGCTAGAGGGCTTGGCCGCCACGCTTAACACCTTGCATCAACAGCTGCAACACGAGGATGATTTAGAGGGCTTCGATTATTACGCCCCCTTGGCCAATCATCAGTTTGCCAGTGTGTTGGATTATATTACCCCGCAACACTGTGTGGTGTGGCACGAATGGAACGAGATTATCAACCATGTGCAGGGGCTAGCAGATCGCCTTCAGCATCAGTATGAAGAAGGTACCACCAAAGGGCGATTATTGGCCTTGCCCCAACCCAGCCACACGAACTTTAGCACGGCCTTGGCTCAACTGAAGGATCACTCACCCGTGCAGGTGTTTAGCTCGCTGTTTGAACCCCAAGCCGATGCGTCGTTGTCGCTGCACCCGTTGCCTACCTTGCCCGTGGCCGATGCCTTGGCGTTTCGTGCCGATATTCCCAAGGCGTTGGCCTTTATGCAGCAGGCACGCAAAGAAGGCGTGCAAGTGGTGATTGTCACCGATTACCCCCAACGTTTGTTGGATGCCTGCCACGAGGCCGAACTGTCTGCAAGTTATATCAACGATCAGCACTGGGGCGAGACCCCCTTGCCCCACCCCAGTTTGGATGTGCTGATTACCAAACACGGCCCTACCGAGGGCCTGCATGTACGGCAACCGCAATCGGGTAGCGGTTCTAGTGTAGGGTTGGCCGTGTTGACGGATACCGAACTGTTTGGTCGTCAGCGGGTACGCCGTAGCCATGCCGATACAGCCAAGGCGGGCAAAGCTAAAAGCGATGTGGATGTCATTCAATCCCTGAGTGAGCTTCGCCCAGGTGATTATGTGGTGCATATTAAGCACGGTATTGGGCAGTTTGTAGAACTCAGCCAAATTGTGTTTGAAAACGAATGTCGTGAATATTTGACGGTGCAGTACCGTGGCAACGATAAATTGTTTGTGCCTGTGGATCAGTTGCATCTACTCAGCCGTTACCGTGGGGCAGGCGATGCCCCGCCTAATTTGAGCAAAATGGGCGGGCAGGA
>JBJTUB010000071.1:0-464 GCA_046080465.1 Vampirovibrionales bacterium
CAATGGCAGGCCTTCCACACCGAGAAAACCTTTCAGCATTTTAAAAATCAGGAGATACCACAGCCATGACACCCCCCACATCACTTGACCCCAAACGCTTGGCCTTGGTGTTGTTAGCGGGGGGGCAAGGGTCACGCTTTCAGGCTTCCGCCTCCGCCTCTAACTCCAACGTTCTTAGCCAGCACGAACACAATAAACTACTCACCCCACTACACGGTCAGCCCTGTCTGTATTGGGCGTTAGCGGGATGCCTTGCCAGTATTCAACAAACAACCAGTGTGCAGTTAAGTAACGTGGTATGTGTGGCTCCTAAGGCGTGGCAACCCCTGTATGCAGAGGTACTCGCCCCGTTGCTAAGCCCTCTCGCCACGCAAACGCCTATCTCGTGGGTGGAAGGGGGCAACGAACGCTACGATTCCGTGTATCACGCCTTGCAACAGCTAGAGCGTTTGAGTGCAACCAAC
>JBJTUB010000072.1:0-1854 GCA_046080465.1 Vampirovibrionales bacterium
GCGGTGTTTAAGCATTACTGGCATCAGTTTGATGCGGTGATTGTCGGCGTGTTGTTGGTGTTGGGTGTGTGGTATGTTTGGAAGCACACCGAAGGGTTTCGAGCGACTCATCGTAACCCCTAATACCATTTAAAAGATTGAATAGCGACTAGCTGATTTCTAGGAGCTTAGACTCGCAGATGTGTGCGGTGTACAGAGACGACCATAAGCACATCGAGAATCGTAGCGACAACAAAAGCGGCATACGGGATTGTGTCTTTTAATTGGTATAAACAATGCGACACACTTGCGATACCCTGCGACACCCTCTGCCAAGTGGGTAGAACTATGCTAAACTAAACTGTACTTAGTCGTGTTGAATAAAAGCGTTTTACATTAGAATGAAACGCTATTGTTAGGAAGTGGTACGATGGCCATGTTTCACTCTGTGTTTAGTTTTCAGCGGTTTTCGGCAGGCTTGCTAACAGGCGGGTTGCTCGTTGCGTGTGCCTTGAGTGGCATGGGAATGGCTCACCCAACGTGGGCATTGACTAAAAAAGCCCCCGCCCCCGTGATTGAAGGTGCCAACGCCAACCATCCCGAAGTAAAGGCACTGCTAGCAACACTTAAACGCATGCAAGATACGGCCAATAAACACGATGTTGATGCCTACATGACCGTTTACGCCAACGATTTTAAAAGTGCCGATAATTTAAACTACAACCAAATTAAAGATCTCATTAACGAGGCATGGGAGCTGTACCCTACCATGACCTACGATAGCCATATTGTGCAACTACGCCTCAACGGCTCTTGGGCCACAGCCGAAACCTTAGATACCTCTGTAGCCCAAGGGGTACCCTCCCCCTTGGTGCCTGCCAACGCCCCCCCCGAAGTTCAAAAAGCCGAACAAGGCACTATGCTTACCAAGGCTCGTAATCAGCTATTCTTCCAAAAGCGGGGCAACACGTGGTGGTTAGTAAGCGACCATACCATTTACGAAGAAGCCGAGCTGGTGTTTGGTAAAGTACTGGATGTTCTCTTTAGCTTTGAAGCTCCCGATCAAGTGTTTGCAGGCAATAGCTACACCGCCCGTATTAACGTAGCCTTGCCCCCCAACGTGCTAGGGCTGGCCACCATCAACCGAGAACCGATTCAGTTTCCACATGGCAAGGTAGCCGATCAGTTTCGGCCTATTTACCCTAGCCAAGGCCGTTTAGAACGGGTGTTTGAAGCGAATACCGCCCACCGCAACGAGATGGTATCCGCCACCATTGGCTTTTTAGGTACCAGTACCCAAGGCGGTTCAGGCATCGACCCCCTAGAGCTATTGTTGAACGTGCAAGGCTTCCGTACGATTGTCAAGCGTGTCAACATTTCGCCCAAAGCGGAAAGCGATGCCCCTATTGGCAGCAACGGCTTATTGTTAAAAGCGATTATTGATTATACTGCCAAACAGGGCAAGCCTACGCCTCCAACCATTACGCCCCCCGTTGTTCCCACGCTCCCTGCCCCCACATCAACCGCCCCCACTAAGTAAAATGAGCGTGTTAACTAAAAGATGTTTTTAAAAAAGTCGTCTAAACCTAACGGATAAAAACAGGGGGTTCTAGGGGCGAAGCCCCTAGAGTAACTCAGGGGGGAGAGTTGTAGAGAGGGAGGAACGGCCTCTCTACGTTGCCCAACGGGCAACTTACCACCAAGAAGTTAGAAAGAACTATTTGCAAACAGCCCCTAGTTAAAATCAACAAAGGCCATCGGCACACTGGTGTAATACACCCGACTACTGTTCAGGTTCGGTGTAATACGCGGATCCGTCCCTTTAACAAACAGCCCTGGCACGATGCCTAAAAGCAAGCCTCCAATAGCCAAACC
>JBJTUB010000073.1:0-3446 GCA_046080465.1 Vampirovibrionales bacterium
CTACACTCCTTCACAAACGTGTCTAGGCTCCTCGTCTAGCCTATACCTAAAAAACTTTTTAAAAAACTATAAAAGAAGAATTTTGGTTTTGTGTGTTTTGTTCGTGAATTGGGAAAATAGAGAGACAACGTTGTATGATGATGATACGCCCTAGCCGTTATGAAGAGCCACACCCCTTGTTAAACGCATTGCGAAAAGAAGTAGCAGGGATAGAAGGCGTTACGGGGCCAATGTTTTTATCCACCCCCAAGCTCCACGGCTTAACTCAAAAACACGACATTGATTTACCTATTGCCTCGTTGCCTCGTGTATCTGCAACCCCTGTGAACCCTACCCCTGTTAAGGAGTCTCGAACCCCCATGGCGAATTCGATCCCTTCCTTCCATGCAACGGCAGGCAAGTTGTATATTCAAGAAGCTCCTTTCCCGCCCATGCCTTTAGGAGAAAAGCAACGACAGGCACGCTGTTATGTGCGTCCTGTGGTTGAAGATGCTCGCTTGCTTCAGCAGGGTAAAGGGTGGAATCGGTGGCTACCCAACATGGTGATGGAACTCTGTGTGGCGTTGAGCATTGTACTGTTTATTGTGGTAGCCAGTTGGATTTTAACCCCTAGTATGGCGGCTCCTTTACAGAGGGAAGCCTCGTGGCCGTCTCTTCACTTACGCACCCCAAGTTAAACCTATACTAGCTCGCAGTTTAAATCAGGTAGGGGCGGAGCGGTGGCGGCATTAAAGGGGGCATGAACAATACGGGTTTCAATCGCCCCACCGCCCAACAGCTCTAGGTTATCCATATCATAAAAGACGGCCACCTGCCCAGGGGTAACGGCAGTGACAGGGGCATCCAGTAACTGCACGGTGTAATCGTTTTGCGTGCCTTCAATACGCTCTAGCTTGGCATGACTCGGCTCGCCAGCGTAACGCACTTTAAGCTGAACCTCGTCTTGAGGGGCGTTGAGCCAATTCACATCCGTGACGGTAAACTGCCACGATTCCAAATGGCTTTTATCACCTATGTACACCGTGTTCGTACTGGCTTCTGTTTTAATAACGTACACAGGTCGCCCTGCTGCGACATTCACGCCACGGCGTTGCCCCCGAGTAAACAGGTAATGCCCTTCGTGTTGCCCTACGATCTTGCCTGTATCTAAATCAACAATATCGCCCACGTGTTGCCCTAGGGTTTGTTTTAAATAATTGCTTTGGCCATTCAGTACAAAGCACACATCCATGCTCTCTTTGGCTTTGGCGGTAGGTATCCCCTTCTCTAGGGCGTAGGCCACCACTTCTTTTTTATGCCATAGCCCTAGGGGAAATAGGGCATGCTTTAAATCGTTAGGGTAAACCCGTGCCAACATGTAGGTTTGATCTTTAAACGGATCCACGGCTCGTTGAATATGCACAGGGCCAGTGGCACCAGTGGGTCGCACACTGTTGATGTAATGCCCAGTGGCCACATAATCGGCTCCTAATTCGGTGCGGGCATAGTCTACCAGTTTTTCCCATTTTACATAGCGGTTGCATTCAACGCAGGGATTGGGGGTTAGCCCCGCCTCGTAGCTTTTGTTGTAATAATCCATCACATAATGAAAAAACTCAGCTCGTAAATCGACGGTGTCAAAATCACACCCTAGTTCTTCGCACACACGGCCAGCATTCACCAAGGCATCGTTACAACAGGTACCAGGGCCGTTTAGCGTCCAAGCCGTCAGGCCGACAACCTCGTGGCCTTGCTCTTTTAGCATGTAGGCAATGGCAGAGCTATCAACGCCCCCACTCATTCCCACAACAATACGACTCGGTTTATCAGGAAGCCAGTTTTGGTAACGATCACGGTGATGCAAGGGCATGAAAAAAGACTACTTTCTATTAGAGTTTAAAATAATGAATAAGATAGTAGCATAAACATGCAAACACAACGAGAGTGCATCACGTTTTTATAAAAAATTAGGGATATAGAAAATTCTGCAAAAAGATTTTTCGAGGGTTCTACGTCCCTCGTTTCGTATTGCCCGTAGGGCAATGCAAAACGAGGAACGTAGGATTGTACGAAAAGATAGTCATTCCACTATATCATAGATAACCGACTCAACTGCTCATACCACGTAGCACTTTGGGTTAAAAAACAACGCTCTTCCGTCGTTAGCCATCGGTGTTGCTTAGCGGGGCTACCCATCCAAATACTGCCTTCCACCGTTCGTTTGTTTGGGGGCAACAAGCTACCCGCCCCCAACATGGAATGCGTTACAATGGTTGCGGCATCCATCACACAAGCCTTCATTCCTACAAAGGCTTCATCTTCTAGGGTACAAGCGTGTAACAAGGCCATATGCCCCACCGTACAACCACGGCCTACATGCGTCCCCAAAGCTCGACCATTGAGTGTGGCACTAGCCACATGAATCACCGTGCCATCTTGAACATTACTGCCTTGGCCTATGAAGATAGGGGCGACATCGCCTCGTAACACGCACCCATACCAAATACTGGCCCCTGCTTCTACTGTTACATCGCCAATCAGTACGGCGGTTTCAGCAATAAACGCGGTTGGATGAATACGAGGCTCATGCCCTTGAAACGGTTTAATGATTGGCATTAACCAGCTTTTGCCTCGGCGTAAGTGGCCTCCACCGTCCATACTTGTTGAGTTTGGGCGACCACTGCCCAACGCAACAGTTGAGCCTTTGGAGGAAGTAGGGGAGTCAGTTGGTTAACAACGTGATGCACATAGCCTTGAGATAAGGCCGCACCAAAACTAGGCGAAGGTATCGTAAACGATTCAGTTAATACAGAGCCTAGCATAGGGGAAGAAACTACAGAAATCACACTTATTCCAATCTCTACAAAACATAGGCAATACAGCTAATAAATACACTCTATCAAACATCTATAGTTTATTAGTATAAAATAAAAACAGGTGTCACGGCAATACTTTGCATGATTCAATTGTAAAGATTTTATAAACAATTGTCTTTGTGCTTTCTCAAAAAGAGTCAACAGTTTGGTGTTGCTGTTGACTCTTTTTAATGATTGATTCCAATTAAAAACTTAAATAGCGACTCCCTACGCTTGTCGTCTTGTGTTGCCCGTTGGACAACGTAGAGAGACTGGGGCGTTCGCCCCCACATCGAGGAGGGACAATCTCAATTCTTACGCAAGATCCTCATTGTGAAAAACCTCTCTACAACGCTCCCCCCTAGGTTTATTGAGAGTATTAACTAAAAGCTATTTTGAAAAAAGTCGTCTAAACCTAGACTAACTCTTGTTAAGTTGTTAAAAATCAGGAGAATTACTGAGAAAAATAGGGGTATCTAGGGGCGAAGCCCCTAGAATAACTTAGGGGGGAGAGTTGTAGAGAGGGAGGAACGGCCTCTCTACGTTGCCCAGAGGGCAACTTAAGGCAGGGGACTCACATCGTTTGTAAACAACCTTTAGTTAACACTCTCT
>JBJTUB010000074.1:0-2754 GCA_046080465.1 Vampirovibrionales bacterium
GAAAACAGGAGGGCTTTTTCTCGGAGATCTAAACTGTAAGCCATGGTAGTTGTTCCTTTCAATAAAACAGTCACTCTGTATAGTCTACCACGATTCAAAAATATTTCAAAATACTATAGTGTCGTTACAAAGCCCATAACGGGTAATTTCTGTGTCAAAACAATCCGTTTTTTTCGCACTGTACTTCTATGTACACGCCTCCAAAGCCGTTTGTTTTTCCTTGAACTTCCTCCATTCTTGACTTCGTGACGACACTATCTAGGGGCTTTTGCAGAGATTTCTATGAGTGGTGGGTTCCTAAACGGCGATGACTCACGTTGATGCTTAAACATATAGTTCAATCCTTATTTTTCCAAACACTTTTATATTCTTTCGTTCACCAAACTCAAGTGGGGGGGCAACGGGGGCGTTAGCCCCCGTTAATAACTCTAGGGGGGAGAGTTTGAGAGGTTTTTCACAATGAGGATCTTGCGTAAGAAATAAAGATACTTCCTCCTCACTGGGGGGGCGAACGCCCCGGCCTCTCAAAGTCGTCTGAAAGACGACACGAAACGAGGAACTTAGGAATGTGCGGAAAAATAGTAATTCCACTATACCCTCCCTCGTTTATATGAGAAAACCTGTTGACAATGATTCTCAATTGCGATATTCTTAACTCTGTTGAAAATGATTCTCATTTAAAATGATGTTTAGAACAGAACCTACCTGATGACGCTTGCTCTTCCCACCAATATAATAGGCACGGGCTATTACCTCGATCACGCTCAAGGAGCCATCCACCCTTGGGCAAAGCGAGTCCCCTTACTTTATGCCGCATGGATGGGCAAGCAACTTGCTACGGATGTGTTTGAAACCAAAGAGCAACCCACCGAAGAACGCAACCGTGTGCTACGTAACGATGTGCTTCAGCTAGGGATTCCTATGTTGGCTACCTACGTTGCCACCCAATGGCAAATGCCCCCCGATGCTGAAGCCTATAACACCACGCAAGCAGGGCTAGCTTACATTCAACAGCACTACGCCCCCCCCAGTAAACAAAGTACTCCCACCCCAGAGGTTGCGTTTCTAAAGCAGGCTCAAGCCAACAGCCAAGCACGCACCAAGCAACTCGCCCCTGTTAAGGCAATACTGTGGGGCAAGCAACCCACCGAAACCTTAACCACAACGCCTATCGCCCAAGTGCTACAACAGCAAGAAACGACACCCTTATTGGATGTGCAGGTAGGCAACCTTATTAAAGAGCATCGCTTGGCTTTAGAGGCACAACTTAAAACCCCACAAGGCCACTGGAAGCCAGACGCACCCCAACACATTTATAATCGCTTACACCGCTTAGAGGCCACCGCTTGGCAAAGTTTGTTAGAGCGTGCCAAGGCCGCCCAAGGTGAAGACGCTCTTCCTACAGAGGCAGTGAAGAACACCGCCACCTTAAAAGCATGGATGGCCAACGAGGCCAACACCAACCACGCCCAAGCCATCCTAAAGCAAGTGGATTGGCCACACCGTTTAGAAGAAGAGCGCCACGCCCTGTTTAACGAACACGGTCAACTAAAGGCAGGCAAAAGCATTCTGAATGCCCTTAACACCCTGTTTAGAAACGAGCTTCGGTTGTTGCTACCCACCAACGAAGAACTTAGCGAACCCCTGACGGTGGTTTCTAAAAACGGTGTGCATATCGAGAATCTTTGGCCTGTGTTGAAGAATACTATCAGCGATTTTGCGAACGAAGCAGCCAAACCCTTTTTGATTGTGGGGGGACTCTCTGTAGGGGCAGGGATTTTAGCAGGTGTACTAACAAATCGTTTGGATGAAGCCGATCAACGCAACAAGCTTGCCCAGCACCCCACGAACCTAACCACTGCGGTAGCCTTGAAAAACATTGAAAAAGACCGTGTTCAAAAAGATGAAAACGTCTTTAAAGAAGGGATTTTTCAGTATGTGGCCAACATTGCCATGTGTGGCTTTGGTGCAGGCACGGGTTTGTTAACAGCCAACTTGCTAGGCTTTACCAAATATTCCAACCCACTGGGGCGATTCGCCTCGGTATCAGCGGGGTTGGCAGCGGGTATTATGGTAGGTAGTAAGCTTGCCAACCCCATTAGCAGAAAAGTTGAATGCTTCTTTGATGATGATACCACCTTAGAAGCTCATAAAAAGCCCAAGCCTGGCCGAAAGCTGGAAGGTAGCGATATTATTTTGCATGTGGATGATATCCCCACCGCCTTTAGTGTGGCGGGTGTGCAGGCACTTAAACCGTGGATTCCGCCCTTCTTTGTGCAATCGGGTATTCGTACCGCCAAAGGCTATCGCAACAGCGATGATGCCACGCCCCCCATTGCACCCACCAGTTTACCCTTTCAGTTGCACCGTGTCGCTAACGACCCCACCCCCGGCAAACCCGTCACCCAAGCCCCTTGGGGCTAGGCCGTTCGCCCCCGAAATGAAGCCCATTCGGGCGTGCGATGAGTGGGGTGTTGGGTTGGCTTCGTTAAACGGCAAGTGGATACTGCGTTTCTGTGGGAGTTAGTACCGTAGGGGCTGGTTGCGTAAAGCCGAACGCCGATGTTGCGTTACTTCTCCCTCTCCCTGAGGTGTATTGTTTCGCATGATTACAAAGATGTTTAAGAGGGGCTTTGTAACCGATACATTTTAATCGGGTACGGTTATAAGCATACACGAAATCCTCAATATACGCCACACGATCTTCCTTACAGTTAAAGCGGTTACGATGCTTATGTGTAATGGGATAACGAC
>JBJTUB010000075.1:0-5901 GCA_046080465.1 Vampirovibrionales bacterium
CCTTGGCCGATACAGGCGCCTCTGCTTGGCCGTGGTTGCAGTTGCCTAGCCCCCCCCACCCTAACGATGTGGATGCCTTTTGGATGCACCGTGCCGTTCAATTGGCAAGCCTAGGTTGGGCAACCACCGCCCCGAACCCCATGGTGGGCTGTGTGATTGTCAACGAGGCGAATCAAAAAATCGGTGAAGGCTGGCATCAACACTACGGCCAACCCCACGCCGAGGTTCATGCCTTGGCCATGGCGAAACAAACGGTAGGAACAGACACCTTAACGGGGTGTACTCTGTATGTAACACTCGAACCCTGCTCACATCACGGTAGAACGCCCCCCTGCACGCAAGCCCTCATTGCGGCGAAGGTGAGCCGAGTGGTAATGGCCACACTGGATAACAACCCCGCCGTGGCAGGCAAAGGGCGGGATGCCCTACAGGCTGCCAGTATTCCCACCGAGGTATTGCCCACCACGCATCCACTCGCTTTGGCTTGCTTTGCGTTAAACCGTCCGTTTTTTACCCGCTTTGCCAAGCATCGCCCCTATGTGGCCGTGAAGCTAGCCACCACCTTGGATGGAGCCACCGCCACCCGCTCTGGGCATAGCCAATGGATTACCAGTGACCCCGCCCGCCAGTGGGTGCATTTGCAACGAGCCAACGCCACCAGTATCCTTACCACGGCTCAAACCTTACTGCAAGATGACCCTTTGCTAACCGTGCGTCATCCGTGGTTTAGCCCTGCCCACGCCCCCTTGCGTAAAACGGTGATTGTGCTAGATGCTCAGGCTCGTTTGGCTCAACACGCTAAAAACGCCCCTCGGTGGCAATCGCTCAATGTGTTTCAACCCGACTACCTTCAGCCCGTGTTGTGGGTGTTACCTGCCAAAGCTCAGGCAGAACTGGACGCTCAATTCAACACGCTTCCCAAGCACATTACGCCTGTGTTTCAACCGACTAGCTTCAATGCTCAGGGGAAAGCCTGCTTTGAGTTACCCGCCCTCTTTAAAACCTTGAGCCATGTTCACAAGCAACAATCCATTTGGGTAGAAGCAGGCGGAACCTTTGCCAGCCAGTTGGTGGCAGCGGGCTGTGCCGATGATGTGTATGTGTTGCAAAACCAACGTTTACTGGGCGATGCTACGGCTCCGAAAGGTTTGCAAGGTCTGCCAAGTTCCCTACCGTTGAGTATGCACGATGCGGATGCGTCTTTGCGATGGGTGCATGCCCAGTTGTTGACGGAATCGGAGGCCGTCTGCCACCTTCGCCCTTACAACGATGGGGTTCGGGTTCCCCAACTCCACAGTGCCGGCCGTTTACAGTTCGACACGGACGCTTTTCTACAACCGCTATCTTAAATCAAAGGACTATCCCCCATGCCAAACACCCCTTCACCCTTTATACCTGCTCTCACCCTTCCCAAACGACACCCTATTAAACTGGGCGTGAATATTGATCATGTCGCCACCATTCGCAACGCCCGAGGCGGAGCCTACCCCTGCCCCCTGCGTGCTGCCGAACTCGCCGAACGCCACGGAGCCGATGGCATTACCGCCCACCTTCGTGAAGATCGCCGTCACATTACCGATGCCGATGTGCGTGCCTTGCGTGGCCGAGTCACCACCCGCCTCAACCTCGAGATGGCCAACACGCCCGAGATGGTGGCCTTGGCCTTGATGGTTCGCCCCGATATGGTGACCCTCGTCCCCGAACGCCGACAGGAAGTCACCACCGAAGGCGGGTTGGATGTCATCACCCACCACGATGCCTTGAAACTCACCGTGCAACGTTTGCAGGATGTGGGCATTGCCGTCAGTTTGTTTGTCGACCCCAACACCCCTCAACTGGAGGCCACCCACGCCACAGGGGCGGTGTTTGTGGAGCTACACACAGGGCGATACTGCGAAGCCTTTGAACACGGCCACAACATGGAGGCCGAATTGGAAGCCCTGATGCAGGCCGCCCACACCACCCACGCCCTAGGCATGGGGCTAAACGCAGGCCACGGCTTGCACACGGGCAACGTTCGCCCTATTTTAGAGTTGCCCCACTTGGTAGAACTCAACATTGGCCACTCCTTGGTGGCGGAATCGGTGTTTATTGGCTTGGGCGAGGCCGTCCAGCAAATGAAGCGGATTCTCAGTTTTCAAGAAGGATAAGCCCACCCCATGCCACTCACACAGTTAAGCATTCAATCGCTTGGGTTGTTTGAAGCCGTTCAAGTAGCGTTGCCTGTTCAAGGGTATCACGCCTTGTTGGGCGAAACAGGGGCGGGTAAAAGCCTGTTACTCTCCTGCTTGCAATGGTTATTCGGAGCCTCCGTATCGCCGAAAGAAGCCCTGCGTCAAGGGGCGAGCCAAGGCAAGGTGGAAGCCTGCTTTTATATTGATCGTCTGTTGGTGGATAAGGTGCATCGCCTGTGCCTGAGCCAAGGCATTGATTTAGAAGACACCCTCACCCCCGAAGCAGGTGCCGAACTGTGGCTGAGTCGGGAGTTTTCCAGCTTGGCCAGCCGTTACCGAGTCAATGGCTCACTGGTGCCTAAAAGCCTGATTGAACAACTGATGCCGTGGCTCATGGAGTTTCAAGGCCAGCACAGCCATGTGCATTTATTGAAGCCCCAGCATCAACGTTCCGCCCTCGATGCCTTGGGCGGGCGAACCTTGCAACAGCAACTCATCGCCGTGGAACGCATTTACACCCAGTGGAACGAACGCCGTCAAGCCTTAGAATCGTGGCAGGCACAACGCCAACAACTGGAACAGCAACTGCATGTCCTCACCATGCAAGCCGAGGAATTACGCCAGCTGAACCTACACACCCCCGATGAAGATACCCAGCTTCAGCAGGAACGTGCCAAACTGCAATCCATTGAAGCCCTACAGCAGGTGTATCAGCAGGTGCAAACCCTGTTGATGGAAGGCTACGAGGTAGGCGAGGGTGGCTACGCCCCCAGCGTGCGAGAACATTTGCAACAAGTGCTACGCCAACTGCAAGCCTTGCAGGATACGGAACCCAGCTTTAGCCAGTTTTACGAACGTTTGGAACAAGCGATGGTGTTGGTGGAAGAAGTGGCTCACGAGGCCAGCCACCAGCACGAAGGCTTAGAGGCCAGCCCGCAACGCTTGGATGAGATTCAACATCGCCTTTCGGAACTCAAGCGGTTTAAGCGTTTGTACGGCCCCACCTTGGCCGATGTGCTTGCCCACCACGAACGCATTGAGCAACAGCTTGCCGATTGGCAGGGCAACGAGGCCAACCCCAAAACCATGCAAGCCGATGTTGATCGTTTGGCCGAACAGTTGGCGTCTCTCTTGGAGGCTCTCACGCAGCAACGCCAGCAGTTGGCCACCGTGTTGGAATCTCGGTTGCAGGGGTATTTAGCCCAGTTGATGTTGCCCCACGCCGTGTTTGAGGTTCGTTTAGAACCTCGCCCGCAGGAGCAACGCTTTCATCCGCTAGGGCAGGAAGAGGTGCAGTTCTACTTTTCCGCCAACCCTGGCGAACCCGTGAAACTG
This sequence comes from Vampirovibrionales bacterium, assembly GCA_046080465.1. Classification (GTDB taxonomy): domain Bacteria; phylum Cyanobacteriota; class Vampirovibrionia; order Vampirovibrionales; family JAJTHC01; genus JBJTUB01. Next base: position 3,510 of record JBJTUB010000075.1, read on the forward strand.
TTAAGCAAGGTAGCCAGTGGGGGCGAACTTGCCCGTTTGCTGTTGGCCTTGGTGGTAGCCACGGAAGAAACCATCACCAGCGATACAGGGGATTCAGCCAGCACGGCCGTACGCTCGGGGCGATTGTTTGTGTTTGATGAGTTGGATACAGGTACCAGTGGCGATGTGGCCAAGGCCATTGCCAAGTTTTATCAGCAGTTGGGGCAGCGGCATCAGGTGTTGGCCATTACCCACCAAGCCTTGGTGGCCGCCCATTGCGATCAGTTGGTGTATGTTGAAAAGCAGGTGTACCAGCCCACCGCCTCCGCCGATGCCGAAGCCATTCACGCCCTAGAGGAGACTCCCACCGAGGCCATGGCAACTCGTACCCGCAGTGTGGTTCGTTGCGTAAGCGATGTGGCCGAGCGTGCCAGTTTAATTTCTAGTCTTGCGTTGGGGCATGCCTCCAGTGGCGAAGCCGAATCTCACGCCAACTTCGTCCAACTCCTCCGAGGGCTTCCGGGGCATTCGCCCCCGCAATGAAGGCCGTTCGGCCACGCAATGAGGGGATGAACGCTAGTTGCGTCAGACAGCAAGTCGATCTTGCGTTCCTATGAATGTTCTATGGATGGGGTGTCCTCCTTTGGCCTGAATTGCGACCCTCTGAAGGCCAACGTGGGGTCAGGGCATTCGCCCCCGCAAGAGAGGAGTCGGCCTTGCTTGTAGGGCTGGGTGCCTTGGCTGGTTTGTGGCAAGCTGGCTTTGTTGTGCTATAATTCCCTCACTGGTTTCGTTCTGTGAAGGGATATTAAAAGATGACCACAGCAACACAAACAAGAGAAGCCAAAGCTTCGATAGCAGGTTATCAGTATCAAATGCTTGTAACCTTAAAAGCCATTTTAGAATCTAACCAAGACGATAACTCTATTGGCATTGAGGGGTTAGAAGATATTGATCTTAAAAACATAGAATCAGAAGAGCTTGAAGCAACCACACAAGTTAAATATCATGAAGAAACTAGATTTACCTCATGTGAAATTAAAAAGCCCGTTTGTTATTTTGTAAAAGATTTTATCAAGCGAAAACAAGAAAAGAAACCTACGATTAAATATATTTTACATGCTTATTTTCGAGATCCAAATAGATTTGAAGAGTTTCAACTAACTGAAAAGTATCTTACTACTTTAAGAAAAGGAAAGCCAGTCCTTACTGATGAAGAAGAAAGGTTAGCCAAAGAAAATCTAACCCTTCTCAATGAGTCTATTTCTTTTGAACTTGGAGACAACATAGAGGAGCTAAAGAAAACTGTAAAACATCTTTTAAAGAACGAAGGGTGCCACGGAACTTTTTCATTCGCTCATACAATCATTTGGGAAAAAGCAACTCAAAAAGATGAATCCAAAAGAAAGATTACCAAAGCTGGACTTCTTCGAGAATTATCAGAACAACGAAAATCTACTTTTGATGTTTGGTATTTACACGATAAAGGCGAGGAAGCCTTTTTAAAGGATTGCAAACAAAAAATTCGTGCTCTCCATTCTCAGGATACTTCTCGTTTATTGATGCTTAGTAAAGAGTTGTTATCCTGTAATAATGAGACAGTTGCATTGATTAAAAATTTGGTATTAAGCCTTGGTAACTATAACAACTTTCGACTTTGGACTCTTGTTCTTGATATGGAAAAAGAGTCACTAAATCACTTAAAACACCAGCTTTTGAGTGAAGATATTATTTATAATGATGGATTTGAAAATCTTTCTTTTAAGGCTTCCTATTTTCAAACTGGGGGTGTCTCGGGTGGTAAAGACCACTCGTTTTATTTATATAAATGCAATGATAGGAACAAAACAAACATTATATCACATCAGATTCGATTGATATCTAAAGACACGTTTGATAAGAATCAAGAGGATTGTTTAAAAAGAGTCAATAGCATTATCAATATTACCAATGACAAACTGAATGTTTCTGTTCCTGTCATAAACATTAGTCCGATTGTACTCCTAACAAAGTTAACAACTAACGTATTCAACAAATAAAGGATTTTATAAAATGACTTCCACGGAATTAGAATGTAAAATAACTAAAATCACCTCTGAAGGTATCGATATTTTAATACCCGACACAGGCAAACACAGTTTAGCAGAACACAATGTTCAAATTGGTTCTTATTTGGTGCTAGAAGGTGAAAACGGAAAAAAAATTATTGTTGAGGTTGTCGAGTATCAAAGTAAAGAACCTAAAGATAATAGTGATCCCTATAAGACTATCCTGACGACAAAACGGATAGGAACCCTTTCTGATGATAAAGGGTTTTCACGAGGTAGCTTAGAAATCTCTATTCCCCCAAAAGATATTGAGAGTGTTAACTAAAGGTTGTTTACAAACTGTGTTAGTCCAATGCCTTACGTTG
>JBJTUB010000076.1:0-5116 GCA_046080465.1 Vampirovibrionales bacterium
TACTTGCATTCTGCATAAACTCTAGCCTTATTACTGAACAGGAAACACAGCTAGAGCTTACCACAAATACTATCTTAGCACATATGGGGCGCACGCCTCGGCCTCTCTACATTGCCCGCAGGGCAATACAAAGCGACAAGCGTAGGAATACGCTATTTAAGTTTTCAATTGGTATAACACTCTCTTTAATTTAAACTGTGCCAAGGTAAAAACTCCACCCATATATCTTCGGTGGTGGGTTTTAGAAGCTTGCTTTGGCGTTGAGCTTCTTTAAATACGGCAATCAGCTCAAAGAAATGTTCTTTTTGTGTGGCTGTAAAAATGACTTTGTTTTTAAGGGGGTCTTCAATTAACCCCAAGGTGGCGGAAACTTGCACAGCAGTTAGAGGCATGAGGGAAAACCTTTCAAATCAACACATAAGCATTCTTTGAATACAGCCAAGGACATTGCAACAACAAACAGGGGGGAGGGGAACAACCGATTACATGGGAGAGTGGCAGAGAAAAGACACACAATCTCGGAGATGTTTATTCAGTAGGGAGAAGAGATAAGGCGGGGGAGGGGGAGGGAGATTCTCAGTGGGGGTGGGCGTTTCACACCGCCCTTGTGATATAATAAAGTGTTTTTAAGAGACAAACATGCTAGTTTTGTTTTTTTAATAATGTATAGGGGATGTTTGCAAAAGGGTTTGTCGAGTGTTCTAAGTTCTTCGTTTCGCATTGCCTTACGGGCAATCTTGAGAGGCCGGGGCGTTCGCCCTCACAGTGAGTAGGGACAATCTCAATTCTTACGCAAGATCCTCATTGTGAAAAACCTCTTAATACGCGCCCCCCTAGGTTTATTAATGGGGGCTAACGCCCCCATTGCCCCCAAAAAAGAAACAGTTTCTTACGCTATTTAAATTGAGAGTTGGTATAAGGTGGTGTCATGGCAAACGTAGGTGACGTAATCTCCATCGTAAGGAGGAATCCACACTACGTTCGCCATGGAAGGTTTCAAAAAGACCGACAACGTTTAGGAACGACGGACAGACGCAGGCAACAAGCCCTTGAAATCGTCTTTATCCAACACACCTAGGCGATTGACCGTAGTGTTGTAGGTGGATTCTTTACGAATGGTACGGTTCATCTCGGCCAAGGCCTGAGGACTCGCAGCCCCCACGAACCCCGCTTGGAAGAAATCTCCCACCAAGCCTGCCATGTCTTTTTGGTTGCGTGTGGCTTGAAAATCGGCGTTCAATAAACTGACGGTTTTACCGCCCAACGGCCCTCGGGTTAAATCCACGTTAACAATATTGCCTTCAGCCGTTTTTACCTTCAAGGTGCGGCGTGCGGTGCCATCGGCACCCATGCTGGCTCCTTGGCTGGTACCATTTTCTAACCAAGCTTCGCCATCACCAAACTTAAAACGACGAGTCCCATCCACCGTTTTCTGATTTCCGTGGGCATCCACTAAACGAATACTGCCGTTGCCAAGGTTACCGTTGGCATCGTAAATTAACGATGCCCCATCATTATCAATGGTTAAACGATTCATGTAGGAAATGGTGTCGCCGTGCGTCTCTTTACTTTCAACAAAGTTACCAACCACCCCAAGGCGATCGCTGACATCTTTTAACAAGACGGTACGCCCTACAGGGGTGGACGAAAAACCATCCCGAGGATCTCGACTCATCACCCCGATGCTCACATAGGGGTCGCCGTACATACTACCTACCGCCGTGGTGGGCAAGTGGGGGGCGGGGTGCTTACGGTGTGGATGCTCTGGCCGTGCAGATGGGCATTCGCAACTTGCTATCGCAGTGGCTGTTGCTTGGGCATGAGCCGTGTTTCTATCCACGCCACGTTGCATTAAGGCCATCATTATCAAGAAGTAAACCAACTGCATGTGGTTCGTCTCTTTTTTTGGCTGATGATGCACATGGGTAGGCATGTAGTTGTTTTGAATAAAATACTGAATCAGCTGTTGTTGGCTGGCATCGGTGTAGTGCTGACTCGCATTGGTGTAAGAGTTGTCTTGATAAACGTTTGTACGGCTACGGTCCGTATAGTATAAGCTCGCATCGGTGTAGCTTGGGGCATACGTGGTTTCGGCGTGGCTGTAGCTTGGGGCGTGCGTGTAAGAAGACCACGCATTGCTGGTGGCCGTGTTGTACGTATCCCCTTCATAGCGGGGAGCAACGGTTGGCTTGACAACAGGGGCATAGGCCACGGATGCAGGCACAGAAACAGAATAAGTCATCATCATCATAGAGCGAAGGACTCCTACAGGTGTGTGTTCAGAGAGAGAGAGAAAAAAATAACAGAAATAAACAGATAAACGAAAACAGATAACATCAACAAACTAGGTGAAAAACAAAGCGGTGTACCATTGCACGGTTTTAGGGTATACTAAATAACTGATGTTTAGATACGTCACGTTTTGTTCCTTACATAAGCATTAACAACTTGTTTTTATAATCTTGTGCTATCTTTTTTAAAAACTTTTATAGTATTTTGAATAATTAACTGAATGTATGCTTGAGTTTAAAACCCTGAGTTTAAATGGGGGCTATAGGGGCGAAGCCCCTATAAGTAACCTAGGGGGGAGCGTATTGAGAGGTTTTTCACCATGAGGATCTTTCGTAAGAATTGAGATTGTCCCTCCTCACTGTGGGGGCGAATGCCCCAGCCTCTTAACATTGCCCAACGGGCAATACAAAGCGACAAACTTAGGAATAAGCGGAAATCTTTTCAAACTACTATAAACAAATTAAACACACATAACCCACCATGAAAAAAAACCTCACCACGGCCAACTTTGTACACCGATTCCTCATACAATCGTTTCAAAAGCATGAAGCCCCCACCTTGTTTTACCAAGCCCTGCATGCCCGCATTGAAGTATTTGTAGAACACGAAGGCGGTAGCTTGGATTACGAACCCGATGCCTATGACGCTGATGCGTGGCACTGGCTGGTACGCACCCCTAATAAGCGTGAAACCGTGGCCTATGTTCGGGCTTGGCCTAACGATACTGAGTCTGGATGCTGGCACATTTCAAAATTAATGGTCATGCCCAAATACCACGATCTGGATTATGGGCGGCATTTATTGACTCATGTGATTCATAAGCTCAAGCAACGCCACCAAGTATCGGAAGTGCGTCTGCTTTCCACAGAAAAAACACGACTCTTTTTTGAATATCTAGGGTTTGTTCCTATGGGAGCCGCCATACTGCATGCTGGGCAACCCCACATACCCTTACACCTGTATGTGACAACTAAACGTTTGCCGACTACTATAAAATGATGGCCTACAACTGATGCGTTCTCGTTCTTTTCTTTCTCCGATTGTGGCACAGCGGGTGCTGGTCATTCCACCTCGTTTTATTGGCGATGTGGTGGTGCTAACAGGTTGGTTGCGTGTGCTGCATCAAGCCTTACCCCACTTACAGTTGTTGGTGTATGCCCCAGAGGCATCCATTCCCCTACTGCAAGGCTTGCCCTTTATTGAATCGCTGATTCCTGCTCAAAAACATTCAAGGCATTTGCAATCTATACTGAAAACCCATCACATTGATACCGCCGTACTGTTACGTTTTTCGTTAAGTGATGCGTTCACGTTGTGGCGTTCGGGGGTTCGGCATCGGGTGGGCTTTGCCTATCAACGTCTTGCTAAAACCTGTTATCTTCCTACTGCTTTGGGGCTAACGCATGCTTTGCCCTATACAGGCTGGGCAAAACACAACCAACAGCATCACCTCGCATATTTGGCTCAATTGTTGCAGGTGTTTGGTGTGACTCCTCCTGAAACAATAACCTCATTGGCTCCTAGGCTGGCTCCGCTTAGCCCCGCCGAGGCTGAACAGGCTCAGCACCTTAAAGCTCAGGCCTTTACTCTGCAGGGCATCGAGGCCAACACCCCTTATAGTGTGTTACATTTGGCCGCCTCCAGTGCCGAAAAAAGCGTTCGCCCCGATCAGGTGTTGCCCGTCTTGCAAGAGGTGCTGCAACATACCCCGCAAGCCGTTGTGTGTACGGGGTTGGCCGAACATCGAGCCTTGTACGAAGACTTGCGGATGGCCTTGCCTACCGTGTATCAGCATTGGTTGGTGAATTTGGCGGGGCAGGGGAACTTGCGTTGCTTGCAGGCATGGTTGACTCAGGCCGAGGCACTTTTGAGTTTGGATTCGGCTCCTGTGCATATGGCTGCCGCTGTAGGGACTCCCAAAATCATGACATGGTTTGGAGCGGTTCCTTCACGTTTGTGGCAGGCAATACCCGCCCACCCGCATCAGCGGCATCAAGCGGTGGAAACCTTGCCCGCTTGCAAGCCCTGCTTGGCTAAGCAGTGTTCGCACAATGCGTGTAAAACGGGTATGACTGGCTTACAAGGGGTGCAGGCTTATCGCAACCTTTAAACGACTTTAAATCGTTGCATCGTTTTCATGCTAAAGCGTGCCTAGCCCCATAAAGGCAAAATCATAGCGGGTGGGGTCGTGCTGGCAAAGTGAACGCAGGCGGTGGGTCATTTCCTCGGCACATCGCCAATCGGGGGTGCGACGTAAGGCAATCCCTAAAGCGTGGCCTTGCTTAAACACGTGCGTATCCACAGGTAACAACAAACGTTCGGGCGGGAAGCAATCGCTCCAGTGGCCAAAATCGATAGGTGTTGTCAGTTCTCCACTAGCCACATAGGGGGCATCGTTTCGGCACAGCCACCGCAAGGCGAGCCATAATCGTTTGCAGGCACTGCCCTCACGAGGGTTGGGCAGTAGGTAGCGTTGCCCGTGTGTTAACGTAGCGGTAGGGTTTTCGGTCGTGTTGCCTATCAGAACATCCACAAAATAGGCCAAGGTGGTTTGTGGGGTCTCTACCCCGTAGAGCGTGACGGCTTCGTGCATTAAGCCTTTTAAGCTACCGTAGCGTTGCAACACGGCGTGCAGACGTTGCAGAAACCACAACGCATCGGCCGAGGTTTGAAAGCGATAGTACCAGCCCTGCAAGCGTTCCTTTAGTTCGGTGGTGGATTCCTGTTGCAACAGCCCCAAGAGATTGTTCTCAAACCGTTGATGAATGAGTGCGTGCAAAGTAGGTACAATCACCGAACGCTGACCGTAGCTAAAGGCCGTTGC
>JBJTUB010000077.1:0-2579 GCA_046080465.1 Vampirovibrionales bacterium
GATTCGTTTAGCTGCCGACTTGCCAGCCACGGTGCATCGCCTTCGAGAACTCTGACTTTTAGGGTCTCTTGGCATCGCTGAACTAAGTATTGCGTTTTGTGTGTGTTGTTCGTAGTATAAATCAAGCGTATTGAGAAATTATTAGTATTTTGTAGTTTTAAGGAATCTGTATTGATGATGACCACTTTAACGCAGGCCCTAACGGTGTTTAAAGCCGAAGGTGCGAATGCGAAACAAACCTTGGCTTGGCTGACCGATGCCACCCACCCCCAACGTACCCTGCTGATGGATACCAGCAATCAAGAGGTGTTGGCCTGTTTGGATGGTACCCTGCCCGCCCACGTACGCTTAGAAGCCTACCAAAGCAAAGGAGGTTTGGTACTCAACTGGTTTGAAGGGGCAGAGGCTGTTGGCTTTATGCTTCCTAGTGCCCAGCTCAACGGCGAAGGCTTTAAATTGGCCTATCACGGGCAAACCTTTAGCACCTACCAAGGCCCCCGCCCCAAGCAGACGGATGCCCCTATCCCCGCCCAACAACACATTACGCAAGCCATGATTTTAGGGGCAGGCTTAGGTACGCGTATTCAACCGCTAACGGAAAGCTACATGGCCTGTGCCAAACCCTCACTACCCTTTGTCGGCGAACATACCGTCATTGGGCAGTTGGTGCATTTGCTGGCTAGCCACGGCATTGAAACCATCTTTGTGAATACCTTCTTCCAACGTAATAGCGTGATGGAAGCCTTGCAGACCGCAGGCCAAGCCGCAGGTGTGGTGATTGTGGAAATTGCCGAAGAACGTCCCACAGGCACGGCAGGCGGATTGATGGAACTACTCCGCAACGGGGAGGCCTACCCCCAATTTAACCCCAACCAAGGCATGATTGTTTTGCAGGGCGATGCCATTACCACTGTGGATTTAAGCACCCTCGTGCGTACCCACCAAACCAGCGGCGCCGTGGCCTCTATTGGATGCCAAACCGTGCGTGATGAAGATGTGGATAAGTTTGGCATTTGTGCCACCGATGCCCCCGCCGATGCCGAAGCGCAAACAGGACGCATTAAGGTATTTATCGAAAAACCCAGTCTTCATCAGGCAGGTAGCTACCGTTTAGCCAACACTGGCTTTTACGTGATTGAACCCGCCCTCTACCCTCATTTGCAGGCGTGGTATACCAGCAAGCTTCAGCAAGAACAAGCCGTGGATGCGAGCGTCACGAGTGTCAAGCAGTTCGATTTTGCGACCGATGTGTTTAACGCCTGTTTAACCAACAATCAGCATTTGCACGCCATTGATGTGCCTGCTTTTTGGTGCGATATTGGCAACCCTGCCCAGTTTGTAGAAGCCTTGCAATGGGCATACAGTAAACAGATTGAAGGCCTCAATTTACCCAGCGATTCTGAGCTTCACCGCTATTACGATGCTGCAGGGGTGTTTTACTTCCCCCAAGCCTACGAGCGTTTGGTCTCTAAGGGCTATCGTGCGTCGGGTGGAGTGGTCTTCGCTCCGCTTAAGTAAGGGTTTAACGCTTTTAAATCAGCTTAATTGAAAAACGGGCGGATACACTCCGCCCGTATAAGTGACTATTCAAAATACGAATAAATAATTTGCTTTAAACATCACTTACTCGTGATCATAGGCTCCATAGCCACCCATCGGGATACTGGCAATTTGCTTATGCACCGATTTTGCAATGCTATTGGCAATCGAATACAAACGCTCCGATTTTTCAACCCCTTTGCGGTTGGCAGGCAACATAACACTGTTTAAAAAGGTGCGCTTAGCATCGTACAAATTAAGCTGTAAATCGCCACAATGCACGAGACCAGAACACCGAATCTCTACCCGATAATCGGCCGTTTCAATATTATCTACCATTTTTAAGCCACCATTACGGCTTAAGGCTTCATTTAAAAACGCAGTAAAATGGGTGTATTCTACAGGATTGGGGGGGTATTGGGCAAACCGACGTGGCGGATACTCTGGGTTGGTGATATGCACTTTGGTGTAGGGTATCTGCTCTTGGGTAATGGGCAAGCTGTAGCCTAAGGGTTCGTTCGTCGTGGTAGGAGCAATTTTTTCCACGGCCGGAGTAAGGCTATCTGCTTGGGGGCTATCTGCTGATTTAGCCGTACGCTGGGCGGGTTGCACCAACGACCGCTTAAACTGATCAATATCCACTGGAGACGATGCCTGTACAGGAGCCAGTACAAACCAACTGCCCCATACCAACAGGGTAGGTACAAGCACTAATTGAGACAACCAAAAACGTTGGTGAAAACTGAGTTGATTAAACCATGTAAAAATCGGCTTCACGATCTATGTTCCTCTCTGAAGTAATCAATAACTATAAATAATACCATTTCGCAGATTAAATAGCGCATTCCTGTGTTTGTCGCTTTGTGTTGCCCGTTGGGCAACGTAGAGAGGCCGTTCCTCCCTCTCTCCAACTCTCCCCCCTGAGTTATTCGAGAGTATTAACTAAATAGCTTTAGTATTGACTCTGTGAAAATGAAACGCAATCGCTTGCTCCATATCCTTCAGTGAACGAGAGACAACCTTACCTCGCCGTTTAAATC
>JBJTUB010000078.1:0-5281 GCA_046080465.1 Vampirovibrionales bacterium
GAAGCCTTGTTGGAGACTTTACTTGCCTTGGGAGCCGAGCTTGTGGGGCGTTGCAATTCTCGCATATCAAACGTACTACGGGTAACGGTGGCATTGCCATCGGTGGCAATCGGCTTGGCCGATGCTGGTAAGCTACTGGTATCTAACAACTTAGGTAGCGTCCGTTGATTAACCATACCGTTGTAGGTGGCTTGAGCATGAGGATACTTCTCTGCATTGAGAGGCTTACCTGTGGCCTCGTTAAAATAATACGGAGCCGTGTCTTTATCCCGAAGAATGTGGGGGGTGACCAACATAATGACCTCCGAACGTTCGTTGAGATCTTGGCTAGAAGTACGGAACATGGCCCCTACAATGGGCAGATCCGATAAGCCTGGGATTTTTTTACCTGTGGTAGCAACGGAATCACGTAAGAGGCCACCTAGCACAAGGGTTTCACCATCACGCACCCGTACTCGCTGGAAGTTAAGGGTTCGTGTGGCCGTAAGCGGTGCTTGAGCTGTACCTAACGGTGATTTTTCGATACGAATGAGCTGAGTGATGGTGGGGTTCAATTGCATATGTACCATACCATCATTGGTTACCTGTGGCGTAATACTCAACTGGATACCTACGGCTTGCGTGTTGACGGTTTCTGTAACAACGGCTCCGCCCACGTTGCCTTGAGTGACTTGCTGGGTAAAATAGACGATTTGGTCTTGAATGGCTACGGTAGAGTTCATACCGTCAAGGGCTATGATGGTAGGGTTTGCCAGTATTTTACCTTTACTAATAGCGTTAGTAAGTGTTAAGTTAAGAGGTGATAGTTTATTGCCTGTAGGGCTAAGATTGCCAGAGCTAAGGTTGATACCTTTACCACCCACTAGCCCAGCGATGGAGAACTCACCAAAACGAAGGCTTCCGCCACTGACATCCCAGACCTTTTTGTTAGAGGCACTCATTTCAACTAAGGCAACCTCAATCATCACTTGCGGACGCTCTACATCGTTTTCACGAATGACTTTGTCAGCCAGCTCCATGAGTTCGGGGGTTCCCATAATGGTTAACGTACCATTGAGACGGTTGGAGACCATGCTAAAGCCTGCGGCGGTAAACGAGTTTCCACCACCCGCTCCACCAGCGGCACCACCGCCACCACCAGCGGCACCACCACCACCAGCGGCACCACCACCAGCACCACCACCAGCACCACCACCAGCACCACCACCACGAGCACCACCGCCACCACCAGCACCACCGCCACCGCCAGCACCACCCATGGCCATTAATTGGGGAAAGAGCGTGGTGGAGATGGCGGTCATAATGAGCATAGGATCGTTATGTTGAATACGATACACCCGACGTTCATGCGGAACATCTAAAATCTTGAGAGCCTCTTCTACTTGTAGAATATCGGTTTCGCCCCCCATAAGGATGAGAGAGTTACTTTCCTGATCAAAGCTGGCAATGGCGTTGGCACTGGCCCCTGCCCGTGGGGTACGGAATAAGGTTTGGTTAAGCGTACCCGCTAAGGTAGACGCATCACGATACTTGACAGGGATAGTTTTGAATGTTTTAGCATTCATTTCCCGCTCGTTAATGGTTTCACGGGTAGCTACGAGTAGGGTTCGTCTATCTTGGGTGTAGCTTAAATCACTCATTTGAAAAATATAGTGCAAGGCTTTGTTAATGGTAATGTTGCTCACATCTACCGTAAGTTCACCTTCCACCTCTTTATCAATCAAAATGTTAAACCCACCTTGCTTGGCAAGGGAGTTTAAAATATCTTTGACGGGGGTATCGCGAAACTTCATTGAGACTCGAGCCGAATCTGGGGCAATGCGGATTTCTTTCATTACGCTTACCTGCCCTGTTAGGCGTGTACTACCAGGCATAACACTGAAAGGCACAGGGCTAGGGTTAGGCAAAGCAGCTACGGCGGTTAAGGGTAAGGCACATTGAGTAATCAGGCTAGCTAAGAGACTCATTACCCATAGAGAGGTAATCTTGGTGGAATGGTTCTGTACCTTTTTCATCGATGAACAAGCTCCTTCTGGTTATCGCTTAAAATTAAGTCATTTTATTGAAATATAGTACCAAGGTACAATAACGAAAAGAGTCCCTAGCGGCGTTACTTTAATAAAGCATCTACTAGCTTATTAATATCCTCATTGGAAGGCGTTGTCGTTGTACCAGAACCCGTCTTGGTTGATCCTGAAGGCTTTTTAGAACCAGACTTTGGACCATTTGGGGTTCCAGTAACATCACCTAAAATTCCTGCAATATTGGTATCACCGACATCTCCTTTTTGTGTGGATGAACCGCCTCCGTTACTGGACTCATAACCTAAAATTTCTTGAATCTTTAACTTTGTTCTTTTCCCATTACCTGCATCAACAGTGACACCCATTGGATCAATGGCTTTAATTCTGACACTAGATCCATTCACACGGATGGTTTCGCCAACACTGCCAAAGTTCGTTTCATCACCAGAGCGTAAAATAGCCATGGGATGACCATTACCATACATAATACCTGAGACCTCTAGCCCTGCTGTGGGGTCGACGGGTTGAGTGGGGGTACCCAGTAATCCGCCGAGAGATTCAACGTTGGTTGGAGTTCCACCAGAAAGGTTACCAGAGGGGGGCGTTGAAGGTGTAGAAGTCGTCGGTTTGGTATCTTCTGTCTTTTTAGGGTTTTGTACATGGAGACTTTTGTGAGAGGCCACCAGTGCTTTAGCAAAGGGTGAAAGAGCTTGGAAGGTTGTTGCATCTATCTCTGTAAACTTATTGGGCAACGCTATTAAAAAGGGGTCATGCACACTAGTGGCAAGGGCTAGAAAGCTTTGGTCTGCTTTAGTAAAGGATTGTTGTAGTGGATCACTGTTGCTGGCAGACATAGCTGCCGAAGTAGCAGCAGAAGAAGACGTCTCACCTAGGGCGGGTGTAGGTGAAGATTCCGTGCTTGGAGGTGTTGCTATGGCATTTGATCCAGGTGTTGTGGGTAAATCTACCTTCGGCATACAGCCACTTAACCCAACACTTAAGGCAAGGCATAAAACCCAAATGCTGTAGGTAGCAGTTACTCTAGGAATTGGCATCATAAACAACATTCTCCGCAATAAACTAAAATACAAGGAAGATGGATAGGCACGGGGTGCTTTTGGCCTGTTATGTAAACTGAACCAGCTTAAGGTTAGAAGCAGTAAAGGCTAAACTCTTTTTGACGTGGCGAGAATTAATCCACAACGACACAACTTAAACTAATCAAAGTAAACGTTACATCATAATAAGTAGTGTACAAACTTTTGACCTTCTTACTGGTGACATTCTTAAGAAAACAAAGCATTTGTAGGAGGAGTCTTCAGATTCATCCACTATTTATAGGAGACGGTTGCAGGCTAAGTGGCACGTGAAACGATATCAGCTATGAGATAAAGCTCTGTAAAAGGGATTTTACCCCCCTCTCCCATAGGGAGAGGGCTGGGGTGAGGGCTTTCACCAACCTAGGTATCGCCTGTGTTTCCCTCATCCTAGGAACAAAAGCCTAAAAACCTTCCGTCATTGCGAGCGAAGCGTGGCAATCTCCCTTGTCGCTATTGGCTTTGGAGATTGCTTCACATGCGTTCGCAATGACCAACATTCCTTGTTATAGGCTTTTCTATAAGTAAAGCTAGACCCTGATATCGTTTGATTTAATTGCTATTTATTCTAAAAAATAATCCCTTGTTATACTGCGATGTTAAAAAAGGTTTTTATATGATGATGTCCTCCCCAGCGGGCAATCCCGCCTCGGCTGCTCAGTCCCTTGAAAACTTACGAGATGTACAGCACTTAGCGGAACTTGTCTTGCGTCAGCGTCAACAATCGGCAGAGGCTCCTGCAGAATCTCCTCTTCCAGCAAAGTTTAGCCACAACGGAGACTCAAATACTGGGGTTCCCCAAGTGTCTCTTTCACCCGCTACGCCTCAGGTAGTAAGCACCTTGCCCACACTTGATTCCTGTTCCGACAGTTTTTTAAAAATGGCCGTGGCTCAAAATGTGAGTGATATTCACTTTCGTTGTGAGTTTGCTCCCGTTTTACGTAAAGATGGGGTAATGATAGCCACGCAACTGGCACCTTTAACACCCGAGCAATTATTTAACTTTATGCAACGCTATACCCCCCCCGCCTTATTTAAACAATTACGAGAAAAAACAGACTTGGATTTTAGCTTTGACATTGCTGGTTTAGCTCGCTTTCGGGTCAACTGGCTGTACGAGCTGGATAGGCCCGGAGCGGTACTACGGATTATTAAAAGTACGATTCCTGATTTTGAAGATTTGGGTCTGCCCGAAAGTATGCTGGAGTTTACCAAGCTAAATAAAGGCTTAGTGTTGTTTACTGGCCCCTCAGGGGCGGGCAAAACCACGACCCTAGCCTCGTTGCTTAATTACATGAATCGGCACGACAAATTGCATATTATTACCTTAGAAGACCCTGTGGAGTTTGTGTATAAAAATCAGCAGTCAGTGTTTACGCAACGCCAACTCAAGCTAGATACGGCTTCGTTTCTAGATGGGATTAAGTACGCCTTCCGACAAGATCCCGATGTCATTTTAGTAGGCGAAATGCGTGATCGTGAAACCATTGAAGCGGCTCTACATGCGGCAGAAACAGGCCACCTAGTATTTAGCACGCTGCACACCAATGATGCCGTACAAACTATTACCCGTATTACTAACCAGTTTCAACCTCATGAACGTGAATCGGTACGGGATCAGTTAAGCACCATTTTAATGGGCAGTGTTTCGCAACGGTTGATACGGCGTGCCAATGGTAAAGGGCGTTTGGCTGTTCATGAGATTATGATGGTAACCTCTACGATTCGGGATTATATTAAAAAGAATGATTTAGATGCTATTTATGAGCTGATGTCTAGTGGTTTTAGCGATGATAATGTGAGCTTGAATCGAGCCTTGTACAAAGCGTTTCAAAATAAGGATATTACTTATGAAGATGCGTTGAAAACCTCTGAAAACAAGCAAGAGTTTATGTTAATGGTCAGGGCGATGTATAATAAAAATGAGGAGCTTTAAAAATTGAATGGGATATAGTGGAATGACTATCTTTCCGTACAGTCCTAAGTTCCTCGTTTCGCATTGCCCTACGGGCAATCTTGAGAGGCCGGGGCGTTCGCCCCCACAGTGAGGAGGAACCATCTCAATTCTGACGCAAGATCCTCATTGTTAAAAACCTCTCTACAACTCTCCCCCCTGAGTTATTCTAGGGGCTTCGCCTCTAGAGTCCCCTGTTTTTGTTC
>JBJTUB010000079.1:0-15495 GCA_046080465.1 Vampirovibrionales bacterium
TAACAAATCCAGCTTTTGATTTTTCGCTACTTCCACATTTAGGGCAGTTCATATAGCACACACTTCTCTTTCTAAACAAAAGAAAAGTATACCATCTAATTAGTTAAATGTCTCAGTTATTCTAGGGGCTTCGCCCCTAGATACCCCTGTTTTCATTAGTAATTCTACTGATTTTTAACAACTTAACAAGATTTGGTCTAGGTTTAGACGATTTTTTTCAAAACAGCTTTTAGTTAATACTCTCAGAAAAATCACGTGTTTTCACTTTGATTGAGATAATCAATGTAAAACACCAATCTATTATAGTTAAATCCTTATTTTTCCGAACACTTTTATATTCTTTCGTTCACCAAACCCAAGTGGGGGGCAACGGGGGCGTTAGCCCCCGTTAATAACTCTAGGGGGGAGAGTTTGAGAGGGAGGAACGGCCTCTCAAAGTCGTCTGAAAGACGACACAAAACGAGGAACTTAGGAATGTACGGAAAAATAGTAATTCCACTATATCTATTTTACAGAATGATGGCCAACCACTTTATGATATTTCACAAATAATCGTACAACCCATCTAGTTGAAGGATAATCCTTGAAAGCAAAGCCTTTTGAATTGTATCATATTCTTCTTTACAGGCACAACTGATTGTTACATTGTAACGCCTTAAATACCCTAAACAACCTAGACAAACCAGCCTAAATGCTCATAGGCCTTGGGCGTTAGTTGACGACCACGAGGGGTGCGTTGCAACAACCCTGTTTGCAGTAGATACGGCTCTACCACATCCTCTAGCGTACGAATATCCTCGCCTAACGTGGAGGCCAAGGCCTCTAAGCCCACAGGTCCCCCTTGGTAGTGGGTTTTCATAATCTCTAGCAGTTGTCTATCGGTGGGGTCTAAGCCCAAGCTATCCACGTGCAACAAGGCCAAGGCTTCTTCCACAATAGACGTATCAATTTCCACGCTTCGGTTTTGCTTACGGCACAACACATCCGCTACATCACGCACACGACGCAGTAAACGGTTGGCCAGTCGTGGTGTTCCTCGACTTCGTTGCCCAATCAGCAAGGCCGCCTCGCTTTGAATAGGAATAGCCAGTAATTCTGCCGAACGTGTGACAATGCTGGCTAGCTCATCGGGGGTGTAAAAGTTAAGCCGATACACCACGCCAAACCGATCACGCAGGGGGCCAGATAAGGCTCCCGCTCGAGTGGTTGCCCCTAACAAGGTGAACTTTGGTAACGGCACTCGCAATACCCGAGTCGCGGCTCCTTTACCCACCGTTCTATCCAAACTAAAATCTTCCATGGCGGGGTACAATATTTCTTCGGCCACTTTGTTTAAACGATGAATCTCGTCAATAAACAGTAGGCTATGTTCTTCCAAGGCCATCAGTAAACCCACAATATCTCGTGGACGTTCTAAGGCAGGGGCCGAGGTGAGATGAATGGGCTTGCCCATTTCTTCGGCAAGCACCATGGCCAAGCTGGTTTTGCCCAAGCCAGGGGGGCCATAAAACAGACTATGATCCAAACAATCGCCCCGCACTTTGGCGGCTTCTAAGCCCATACTCAACTGGTTTTTGAGGGCGGTTTGGCCTGTATAGGTCGCTAAACTGGTGGGGCGAAGGGATTGCTCTTGCTGAGCTTCTTGCCCCGAGGCGAGGGTGAGTGCGGTGAGCTTTGTTGCTGGGCGGGCAACGGTGGGGGCGATAGGAGCAGGGTTTGGTAACTGTTGCTTGAGTTGCTGAGTCACCGTTGCCAAGGTTTCCCAAGTTGGCAACGGTGACGATTCAGACGGTTGGTTAAACTCAAGTACCATGAAGCAAACTAGCCTAACCCACTACCTTTACGGCGAGTCCCTGATACGTTTTCAGTGGGAGCCGTGACGGGGCAGGCTTGGTGGGGTTTGCCGTGATAATAGCCCCCACCGTGATGCTTGTTACCATGCACGCCACCATGCACACCTTGCCAAAACGTTTTTGAAAGGGCTTGTTGTTCAGGGGTCAGAAGGTCATGAACAGCACGCATTTCATTTACCTTGGCGAGTTCCATTTTGGCTTCAATGTTTTTAATCTCGCCTAAGCGACGTACCAAGCCCCATTGAGTCGTTTTTTCGCCGTGAATGTAGGTCATCCAATCTTCACGTTTTTCAAGTAAGGCATCGTGCCATTCGGCTACTTGGGTATGATAAGCTTGACGCAGAGCATCGACTTCTGTTTGTTGCTCGGGTGTTAGGTTCACCGCTTTCGCCCAAGCTTGACGGCGAGCTTCCACCTCGGCGGGGCTTTTATGCGGATACAATACAGGGGGATGAGCTTCTGGTTGTGGGTTAGCAGCCACGCCAGCAACAGGCGACGTAACAGCCGCTGTACCACAGCCAGTTGCGGGCGTCGTTTTGCAGCCACTGGTAGGGCAAACGGCCAAGCTCGTTAACGGAGCTACAGCCAGCACGGCTAACGTTATAGCAAGAGACACTCGTTTTAACATACGGTCGCATCCTTCTGTTGTAGGAGGGCTTCAATTTTCGTAATAATACTACTGGTAGAACGCCCTTCGATTAACGGTAAAAAAGCCAGCTCAATGCCGGCCTTAAGCAAGGCAGGAGCTTCAGGGAGGGTTTCAGCGGTATAGTCGGTTCCTTTGGTGTGGATATCGGCTGCAATGGCTAACAATGTATCAACGGGATTAGTTTCATCAAACACGATCACATAATCCACACAAGCCAAAGCGGCCAGCAATTCGGCACGTTCTGCTTCAGGTAGAATGGGACGCAAATCACTTTTAAACCGCTTCACGCTACTATCACTATTCAGTGCCACTACCAAGCAATCGCCCAAGGCTTTGGCTTGTTGCAAATAGCGTGCATGGCCTGTATGCAACAAATCAAAGCATCCGTTGGTGGAAATAATTCGTTTGCCTTCGGTGCGTTCGTGTTGCAAGTGTTGTTGTAGTTCGGCAATAGAGGTACAAACAATTCCCATCATCCGTGCAAAGCTCCTTGGTCGTGTTAGGCCACGGCGGTATTGTCATCATCGCCACCACTGAGGCTTGCCCCGGCCACGGCAGGAGCGACAGACACAAGGGACGATGATTCTAGCACTTTAAGCACCGATTTTTGTTTAACCATATCGGCGGTAACGGTGAGGGTCGTCATCGCCTCTTGAGAGGGGAGTTCAAACATCACATCCAGCATCAACTCTTCCAAAATAGAACGCAAGGCTCTGGCCCCTGTTTTGCGTTTCATGGCTTCTAGGGCGATGGCCTCAGCGGTGCCTGTTTCAAAATCGAGTGTCACTTCATCCATGCCTAATAATACTTGATACTGCTTGAACAACGCATTTTTAGGTTCGGTTAAAATACGCACCAAGGCTTGCTGTTCGAGGGGCTCTAAGATAGCTGTCATGGGAATCCGCCCCACAAACTCGGGAATCATACCAAACTTAAGCAAATCATCAGGCTGTAGCAACTTCAAGAGGCGAGCGGCCTCTAAATCTCGCTCGTAGCTTAATTTGGGTTGGCTACCATCGGCACCAAACCCTAGCTTGCTAACGGTGTTAGAGCGAGCTTCAATAATTTTCTCTAGCCCCTCAAACGCTCCACCGCAAATAAACAGAATGTTTTTGGTATCAATTTGAATAAACTCTTGATGCGGGTGTTTGCGTCCGCCTTGGGGGGGGACGTTCGCCACGGTGCCTTCAATCATCTTAAGCAACGCTTGTTGAACACCCTCGCCAGAGACATCACGGGTGATGCTAGGGTTCTCTGATTTACGAGAAATCTTATCAATTTCATCAATGTAAATAATGCCTCGTTCGGCCTTGGCGGGGTCGTAATCGGCGGCTTGGTATAGGCGAAGCAAGATGTTTTCAACATCATCGCCCACATAGCCCGCCTCGGTTAGGGTGGTGGCATCGGCCACGGCAAAGGGAACATTCAGCATTTTAGCTAACGTTTGTGCCAACAGCGTTTTACCCGACCCTGTTGGCCCCACCAGCAAAATGTTCGATTTCTGCAATTCTACTTCATCTTCTACATCGCCTTTGGCTTTTAACAGCAAGTGATTTAAGCGTTTGTAGTGATTATATACCGCCACAGACAGTACTTTTTTAGCATCTTCTTGGCTGATGATGTACTCATCCAAGTGGGCTTTAATTTCAGTAGGCTTTAGCAAGGCGATGAGTTCTAGGGCTTGTGCTTCTTTCGTCTCGGGGGCGGGGTTTAGCCCTGCTCTGTGCTTGCTTGTACCCAGTTCGGCAAACTCTTCTTGCAGTATTTCGTTACACAAATCGACGCATTCATCGCAAATAAACACATCGGGACCGGCTATTAATTTTTTTACTTGATCTTGAGTTTTTCCGCAAAACGAACACCGTAAACGACCATCTTCATGTTTAGCCACAACAATTGTATCCTTTAAAAAAACGTTATTAGTTAGAGACTGTATTTAACGAATAACACTTTAACTATGATTAAAATCTTTATAGGTTTCATTATACACGAAAAATACGAGTATTACGATGTTTTTAATAAACCCTTTCTTATGCCCTTTCGCAGATTGAATAGCGTATCCCTACGCTTGTCGCTTTGTGTCACCTGTGGCAACGCAGAGAGGGAGGACCGGCCTCTCTACGTTGCCCAAAGGTCAACTTGAGGCAGAGAGTTCACATGGTTTGCAAACAACCTCTAGTTAACACGCTCAAAAAAACGATACTTCACGATCGACGATTCCAGAACTCACGCCCATGAGTTTAGCGATAGAACGATGGGAGTTGGCTCTTGATTTTAGTGTGCAAATCAGGTATCGTTGTTCTTTGGTTAGGTGTTGGTAGCTTTTGGGCATGGTGTGAGTCTCCTGCTTTGTTGTCGTTAACAAAGAGAGTCCACATCCAGCACTTAACCGCTACCCTCCTGCGTCACTTCTATCTTGAATCTGCCAGTTTTTTTTCTTGAGATTTATTTATATGCCCCCCACAACGGATTCTTCCTCCTCTCTCTCTTGTTTACCTCACCCCCCAGCGGCATCGCCTCCGTGGCCTAAACGCATTACCCTTACGGGGTTTATGGGCTGTGGTAAAACCACGCTAGGCAAAAAGCTTGCTAAACGCCTAGGCTACACCTTTATCGATACCGATCAGCTGATTGAACACCAACAGGGAGCCAAAACTAGTGATTTATTTAGCATCCACGGCGAAGCGTATTTTCGTACCCTAGAGCAACAGGCCTTGGCCGAGGTGCTACAACGTGACCGTTGCGTGATTGCCACAGGCGGGGGAGCCTTGGCTCGGCAACCCAACCTACAGTGGGCGTTAGAGCAAAGCACCGTGGTGTATTTGGAGCTACCCTTTGAGGAATTGCTAGAACGTGTCTTGTTTAGCCCGAAAGATCGCCCGTTGGTGGATGTTAAAGACCCTGAAACCGTGGTTCATCAATTGTTTCAATCTCGCTTGCCGTTTTATCAACAGGCTCATATTACGCTTTGCACCTACAAGCTATCGCCTCACGAATCGATCGCTAAGTTGATACAAGCCTTGGCGTAGCCCAGTGTTCTATTTTTAAAAAGGTCAAACTCTATGTCAAACTCAACC
Source organism: Vampirovibrionales bacterium (assembly GCA_046080465.1). Taxonomy (GTDB): domain Bacteria; phylum Cyanobacteriota; class Vampirovibrionia; order Vampirovibrionales; family JAJTHC01; genus JBJTUB01. Next base: position 5,580 of record JBJTUB010000079.1, read on the forward strand.
GAATCGCCCTCCTCCTCCAGCACCACGGTGACGGTAGCGTTACAAGGCCAACCGCATCACTACACCCTTACCTGCCAACGAGGCTTATTAACACAACACCCAACAGGCTTGGTAGAAGCCTTGCAACAGGCGTTAGCTACCTCGCTTTTAGGCAAAAAGTGCGTCATCGTGAGTGATGCTCACGTGTGGCCGTTGTATGGTAGCCACGTGCAAACCCAGTTGGAACAAGCAGGCGTGCAAACGGCTGTACACACCCTACCCCCAGGCGAGGCCAGTAAAACCTTAGCCCAGTTTCAGCAGGTGTTGCAAACAGCCTTAGGGGAGGGGTTAAAGCGTAGCGATATGATACTTGCCTTAGGCGGCGGCGTGGTGGGCGATTTAGCAGGCTTTGTGGCCAGTAGCTATTACCGTGGGTGCGTGTTTATACAAGTGCCTACCACCTTGTTGGCACAGGTCGATTCTTCTGTGGGGGGCAAAGTCGCCGTGAATGCCAGCGACGCCCACGGACACTTGGTTAAGAATAGCGTTGGAGCGTTTTATCAGCCCCATTGGGTGGGTATAGATCCCGACGTGTTGCACACCTTGCCCCAACGTGAACAACAAGCAGGCTTGGCCGAATTGCTCAAGTATGCCTTCATTGAACAGACCGCGTTGCGTCGTCCCCCACAGGCAGAGACTGAAACGTTGTGGCACTTTTTTAGTCGTGCCTTTGATTCGTGGCACACCGCCACCGATTGGCTGATTCCCACGGCCTGCCGTATCAAGGCCAGTGTGGTGCAGTATGATGAACGTGAGCAAGCCGCCCCCTTGGATGCCAGTGGGCGAGTGTGTCTCAACTTGGGGCATACCTTCGCCCATGCGTATGAAAGTCAGCTAGGGGCGGAGTTTGGCATGGGTAGCCTGTTGCACGGCGAGGCGGTGGGCTGGGGCTTGGTGGCCGCCACCCTCACCAGCCATGCCCTTGGCCTGTTGGATGACGCCCACACGCAAGCCATCATCGGCGTGTCTCAACGCTTGGGGCTGTTGCAACGCCCGCAGGAAATTACGGAGTTACCCAGTATTAAGAGCTTGGTTGCCAGTATGTTCCACGATAAAAAGAATCAAACAGCCCATGAGATTCGGTTGATTTTGCCCTCTCTGCCGATTGGGACGGTCCGAGTCGTACCAACTCAAGATACCGAGCTGCTTGCCAGCGTGCTTACCAAGCTTCATTCTTTATTTAAGTGCAACGAGGATGAATCAGCAAAGGCGAAGCCTTAGGTTGCTGCCTCCACGGGGTGTTGGGCAAGCGTGGCAACCGAGATTCCAGCGTGACCTTGGGATCACAATACGCCTTGGCCAACTGCCGAGAGACCCCTTGAAATGCCACCCGAGTACTAGGATGTGCCGTGACACTGGGTAAGTTAGCCACCAAGGTATCGCCATTCATCACGCCTTGCCACTGAAAACGATCCAACAGCGGTGCGGTGGGCGTAAGCAAACTGTACTGATACACATTGCTAAACACATACACCTTTTCATGCTGAGTAAGGTTTCCCGTAAGCCATCCCGTTACTTTTTCGTTCAGGGTGTTGGGGGCATAGGGCTGCGTGAAATCCAAGTTACTTTCTAGCACCAGTAGTTTGTAAAACGGTAAGCTTATAGAATACTTTTTCTGCAAGGCCTGTTGCAGTACGACCAACTGCGGAAAACTCACGCCTCGGCCTTGTTGCTGAGCCGTCAGTAGTTCAGTGACGGCGGTTTGAGCGTTGGCCTCTACCACCGCCGTCCACACATCGGCGGGCGAAAACACACGCTGCGTTTTGGGTAACTGTAGGCGTAAGCTATCGGCTAAGTCGTTGCCCATCATCCAACTGGCATCGCCAAAGGCTTTGCGTTTGTTTACTTGGCTTGGGCTTAAAAACGGTGTCGATACGATCACCCACACGCCCCCCTCGTTTTTGTGGTTGGGGGTGTAGGTAGGGGTGTCGCTGGGCAAGTGGGCGTTCGCAGGTGGCGTGGCAACAGAGTTTGTGGCTGTTGTCGGGGTGGCCTCACTTTTTAACATGACTAAACACCCGCTAGCCACGCCCAGTAAGGCCAACCCAACAGAGGCCAACCCACGTACGAAAACTCCCCCTTGTATGCGTAAATCCATAAGGCTATCGATTCCTTCTCTTTCGCTAGTCGGGTTAACAACTAGTGTTAGCATACTGGATGTTCGAGCCTTTGGCGAGTATCTAAAGATGGATGTTATAGAAACCTCTGCAAAAGGTTTTTTCGAGGCTTCTAAGTTCCTCGTTTTGTGTCGTCTTTCAGACGACTTTGAGAGGCCAAGGCGTTCGCCCCCACAACGAGAGGGATGTCACCAGCCTAGGCGACACCTAGATTGGCTTTGGCTAGGTGTAGGCTTGCTGGCTAAACGCCACAAAATCCGTGGTGTCGGCAGCATCCGTATCAGGACGCACGGCTAGCACTTGGCCACGGTGCAACAACGCCACCCCCGAAAGCTGAAAGCCATCGCCTTCCAACGTGGGTAACTGGGCATGGCCTTGCAAGGTAGCCTTCACCCCTTCTAGCCACACTCGCCAACCAAACAACTGCCCCAAGCGTCCACGTGGCAGACCTAAACTTGCATACAGCAGTTGATCGGGGTCGTACAGTACGGGTAAGTTACCAAGCTGTACGGCGTTTAATCGGGCTTGTAACTGTTCACTTTCGGCAGATTGCGTTACAATCACAGGCTGAACCCCCAAGGCTGTTAACTGGGGTAAGGCCTTGGCTAATAAAGCTAATTGCGTAGAGCAATAAATACACCCAGAATGCCGTAATAATACCAATAATAAGGGTTGATTTTCACTAGCTTGCAACAACGGCAACGGCGAATGTGGATGATTAAACTGTTCCAACACTTGCTGTTGTACCTGTTGTAAGGTGTGTATCCGTTGTTGATGCGTTGTTTGAAAGCGTTGATACACGGCCACCAGCGTCAACAAAAACGGGAACCACCAAATTAAATCGTTAAAAATAATGTTGATGCCAAACTGCAAGGGGAATACCCCCTGCCACAAAGCCAAGGCAAACCCAATAGGGCCAAAGGTTTTGCCCAGCAACCCTACTAGCACTACAGGCCAGTAACGGTCAGGGTGCACGCCTGCCAAGGCATAGCCAACCCCGTAGCACCCTACAATCATGCCAATACACTGCCATAGCTCAATGGGGTGGGGGGTGGGGATGTGAAGCAGATGAAACATCCACGCAGGGAACAGCACAACCACCGCTCCCCAAAGCACGTTATACGCTGCTGCCAGCAACAACATGGGGCGTATCCAGTGTGGAAGCTCTGGCGGTGGGGGTAGTATCGGCGTTAGCTTAAACACGGGAGTGGTGGTTGTCATGAACACGGTTCCTTTTTTTAAATGAGGTTACGGAAAACCGCTAAGCAGGTTGAGCAACCAAGGCTTCAATGGCCTTCATGCAGGCATCGTAGTTTGGCTCTTGGGTTACTTCATCCACCACTTCTACGTATTGCACTACGCCTTGGGCATCAATCAACACCACGGCACGGCTCAACAACTGCAAGGAAGGAATCAGCACACCAAAGGCTTCACCAAAGGCCCCCGTGCGGTGATCTGAAAGCGATTGCATGGCATCTAGGTTTTCTGCACCACAAAAACGTGCTTGTGCAAACGGTAGATCCATAGATACGGTTACCAAGCTAACGGGCGACTGTTGCAACTTGACGTAAAATGTTTTCGATTGAATTTGGCACACAGGGGTATCCAACGAAGGCACAATGTTTAACAACACGTTTTTACCTGCAAAATCGGCCAAGGTTACGGGTTGTAAACCGTTGTTCAACAGCTCAAAGTTAGGGGCTGCTTGCCCTACTTTAGGGGCTTGCCCTGCTAATTCAATCGTATTGCCTTTAAACGTAACCATGCGTTTTTCTCCTTATTTTACTGTAAGAATGATCTAACACTTTAATTTAAAATAACGTTAACGCAAACGTTAGTCATTATCTTAATCTTACTATATCAAAAACAAACCGTCTGTCATCTGCCTCTTAAGGATATTGTAACGTTAAGATCATTTCGCAGATTGCTTCACTCTGTTTGTAGGGGCTGTTTGCAAATAGTTGCATCCCTATCTCAATACATACGTCATTGCGAGCCGTTAGGCGTGGCAATCTCCCACACAGAAGTGATACGGCCAAGGAGATTGCTTCACTACGTTCGCAATGACGAGTGTTTTTAAATGACGAGTGTTTTTAGTAGGGTGGTTTTCAATAGACTTACCACGCCTCACGGCTTGCAATGACCGTATGTCTTCAAAGGTAGGGGCGATTCATGAATCGCCCCTACGACACTTAATATCATCACTAAAAAAGGAATAGAAGCGAATGAGTTTTCAATCGGGGGCGGTGTCACCGCTGGTATATAACGAAGGGGCTTGGAGTAGGCTCGATAAAGCTTCTCGGCTAAACAACCCGAAAAATAACGATGATACCCCACAAACAACCACCCAATCCACAACCAACACCCCCACCGAATCCCTAGATGCCGTGGATATTCATCGCCGTGTGACGGAAACAGCCACGCTGGAGGAACCCACTGGGCTACTGACTAACAGATGGGTATGGCTCGGGGCGGGTGGCACAGGCTTTATGGGACTGGGCGGGGGTACTTTGGTGCATCGGTGGATGAACGCCTATCAGCACGGCGTAGAAATTGGCCAAGGCCAACGCAAAGCCGCCCCCCCCACGTACGATGTGCCGTTTGCTAAAGAGCTAGAGCAAAGCCTCAGTGCTTTGGGCAACCGCCCTAGCCAATTGATGGATAACATCAGCGAGTTTCAAACCTTAAGGCAACAACGAGGCTGGGCAAAAGGGGAATTAATTTACTGCCTCGGTAATCAATCGGATGCCTTTTTACAACATGGGGGGCAACTGCTCAAAAATGTATTAACAACGCCCTTGCGTTATTGTTTACCCAAACAACTGAAGGATAATATCGAAAAAACGATTCTGCCTACCAACTTTACAGAAACCTTTAGCCCCAAGCTCCGTCAGTTAGAAGGCTTTGAAGGTAACAAAGCCGATGTGGTGAAGTTTTTTATAAAGCTGGAAGTGGTCGCCCCCAGCGTCACGGCCAAGCTCCTGCAAAGTATTGCCGATAACAAAGAACTATCTGAAAAAGCGCCCGCCTTAAAAGAGTATGCCGAATCGGCACGGAGTAGCCGAGATAGCTCACGCTCGCTGAAGGAAGCCCAACAGTTTGCTAACCAGCTGTTCGGCCAACAGTGGCAGCAAGAAGGCGTGACTCTGAAGCAATTTAAACACTTGGCCAGTGGCAGTATTGCCGATTCCTACAAGGTGGTGGTGGCCGATGCCACAGGCAACACCCGCACCGAGGTGTTAAAGCTACTGCGTGCCGATGCCCAACACATTGATTTAGAATTAGAAGGCACCAAAAAGCTACTCAAACAACTGATAGCAGAAGCCAAAAACCAAAGCGGTGGCGATAGCCAAGGCTTGGTACGCTTGTTGAGTTTCCTTCAACGCAACCTAGAAAGCTACGGAGAAGGCTGGAAGGCCGAAACCAACATGCTCAATGAGGTAGGCAATATTGAAAAAGCCGCCAAAGCAGCCGTTCGTGCAGGCAGTCATACGCCTTTATTTGATGTACCCAAGGTGTACGGCACGGGGCTAAGCGAAGGCTTCCGTTTGGAGCTTGCCCAAGGCGTGCCACTGGAGCGAATCACCAAATATTTAGAAGTACTGCACGAGTTTCGGCAATCCACCCACCCGCAACACACGGCGTTTCAGCAGTTAGTTGCCACGCACCCTAGTCCGCAAGCCGTGGTGGATTTTGTAACAAAGCACGCTCCTATGGTAAACCAGCATCAGTACAGCTTGGCGAACGATATCAAAGCTCACCCGTGGATGGCAGAACTCTTTCACCTAGGCAAGCAAGGCGAACCTAGCCCATTGGCACAAAAAGTAGGTTTGTCCTACCAAAACGCCATGGAGCAAATGATGTTTCATGCCGATTGGTCGCACGCTGACCCCCACGGCGGGAATGTGTTTGTCAATGCGGTTAAAAATGCCAAGGGCGACTGGGAAACCAAGCTCAACTACATTGATTGGGGATCCATTTTAGAAAACAAACGAGAAGAACTCATCGGTAAGGTGATGTTTTTTGTCCATTTTTTAACGGGCAACACCGATCGGGTGGCCAAGGATTTTTTAAGCAACTTTGATGTCAAAGAGACCGAACGTGCCAGTGTCACGCAACAGTTTAAAGGGTTGATTGATACCACTTTCTACAAAAAGCAATCACCGCAGTATAAAACACCCCAACACGCTTGGGAGATGATTGAAGACAAACTCAAACAACTGAAGACCCTGCCTGCCGACGAACAAGAACAAGTAAAAAAACGTCTCTTACTCTTACTGCAAGAGTGGTACAACACCCCAGAAAACGTGGGTAGTAAAGAAGGCCAAGCAAAACTACAAACCCTATTAAACGACTGTTTGAGTACCGATTGCCACAAAACCAAAAACGTATTAGAAAAAACACTCACCACCATACGAGACGATTTACTACGCAGCCACGGCTTTTTAAACTTGACGAGTATGGATGCCAACCTGAACGTCATTGGAGCCATGAGCTACAATCTAGGCGAAGGCTTAAGCATGACGCCACGAGCCTCGCTCGGGGTGCGGGGCGTGCAAATTGCGGGGGCTCAGTATAAAAAGCTAGCTACCCTCACGGGGCTACCTAGCGATGCCGTACAGCAAAGCATCCAACGGGTGTTTCAAGAACTGGCCAGTAGCACGTTTACGAACTGGAATCTCGCGAAGCTTTTTGTAGGGGCAGCAGGGCAACAAGTGGTAGGCTTCTTTAAACAGCCTGAAGCCACGCTTAACCGAGTGGGGCAACTAATCGGCTGGGCTCAACGCAAAAGCCAATCTACCGACAAACTCAAGGAAGCCGCCAAAGACATCAAGCCATGGCTGAACCCCAAGGTCTGGCTGCTTGGCCTTGGTTTGGCCAGTGCGGGTACCTTTGCCTATGCCATGGGACTCCCTCCACCCATCCAGCACACCCGTGTAGGCACCCGCAAACGAGAGGTGTAGACGTTCATACCAAACATCAAACAAGGGCTAGGCTTTCCAGTATCACGGTGTATACTTATTTAGAAACCTCTGCACAAGGCCCATTCGGGCGTGCAAAGAATCGCTGAACGTTGGTTGCGTTAGATGACAAGTTCTATTTGCAGAGGTTTTTATAGAAGGCTCTACTACTGATACTGAAAGGGAAGCCCATGGCAAAACAATGGATACAGGTTCGCTTGATAGCCGCCTTGTTAATGATACTCTCATTCACCCCCACGTGGGCGTGCCGTCTGATGTTGGTAATGCAAACCACGCCTAATGCCTCGGTGGCTTTACCCTACTTTAGCACCCACAGCCGTAGCCTACAGCAACAAGCCACCCTTACCACGCCCGTGTATCAGTTTGCTGGCCAAAGCACCGAAATCAACGCCCGTGTCGTGCTTTCCGCTCGCGATGGCGTGGGAGTGGCCTTATTTAGTAGCTCTAACCCTGAAAAGCCACACCAAGAGGACGCCCCCCTATTGGTGTTCAAGCAAGTGGAAAGTTTAGCTAGCAAGCCCGATGTCTTCATCCAGCTGCTACAACAAAGCCTACCCCACAGCGTCACCACCCTTGCCGTTGTACGTGAAGCCACCCAAGGCAGCCTAAAGCTGGAAAATACCCACCCCTTTAGCTTTACCCTCACCCCCACCGAAGGGGGGCGTTGGGCCATGGGTGGCAACGGGACTGTAAAAATCACGCCACGACAGTACACAAACTGGGTGGATGATGAACGTCTGCTTCGCCCCCGCCTGCCTGAAAACGATAGCGATGCCTTGGCTCAAATCTTGCTGAATGCCATGGTGGATGCCATGGATAGTCGTGCAGTTCGCAAACACGCCCAATCATGGCAATCGCCACTCGAATCGGATACCGTGGTTCGGGGGATTTTAACACGCTTTAACGAGGTATTGGCACTGCAACGCCCCAGTACCCCTAGCCCCTTTAACGCTAAAGAATCGCTTGGCCAACGCCGTTCGGGGCATCCACCGAGCTTAGGGGGCGAGGCCACCACGACACCCAACAGCAGCTACCGTTACCAAGCCCACCAAAACGTGATACTCACCAACGGCCAAAGCAGCTTGGTGATTGTGCATGAACATCCCCTATGGTATCGGTTTGAATATGCCCCGACAGATACCAGCACCCCCACGGCGGTCATCTTCGCTAGCGAACCTACCGATATTGCGGAATACTACACCCGCCACCAACAGCAGTACCCTGTCACACAATCACGGTGGCAACAAGTACCCAACAACACGGGTATCCGTAGTGTACGTACCCCAGAGGGGTTACGCTTGACGTGGTTCGGTTTATAGGCCATTCGGCCACGCAATGAGGGAATGAGTGTGGGTTGCGTCAGACGGCGAGTCGATGTTGCGTTCCTTCCCCCTCTCCCTTAGGGAGAGGGTTGGGGTGAGGGATTCCACCAAGCTGGCCCCTGCCTGTGTTTCCCTTATCGGTTCTTTCCGTCATTGCTAGCCGTTGTGCGTAGCAATCCCCCGCATTGAAGTAAACATCTAAGGAGATTGCTTCACATGCGTTCGCAATGACAAACACACATTTTTTATAGAAAGCCTTTTTCAATGAAAAAACAAGCCGTTTGCTCCGTGGCTCTCAGCCACCCCGATACCTTTTTCCCTCTGCTAGAACAGGCTCTTCACCTAGAGCGACATTTTCCCCAACAGCAAGCAAACTATCGCCAACGCCATGTGGGTAAAGAAGTGGTGAGCTTCTTTTTAGAAGCCTCTACCCGTACACGCAGTAGCTTTGAACTGGCCTGTCACCGTTGGGGAGCCACCGTGCTTTCCTTCAATGCCGAACACAGCTCGCTAAGTAAAGGCGAAACCATTGATGATACCCTCGAAACCTTCCTTGCCATGGGGGTGGATGCCGTGGTGTTACGTCAAGGGCAAGATAGACTCCCCCACAGCTTGGCCGACACCTACGGCCACGAACTTCACCTGATTAACGCAGGCGATGGCAAGAACGATCATCCCACCCAAGGCTTGTTGGATTGCATGACGCTGGTGCAGTGCGTCAATCATCAGTGGGAAGCCTTACGCAACGAGCGTTTTGTGATTGTGGGCGATGTGCTGCACAGCCGTGTGGTGGGGTCACTATTACCCTATTTAAAAACCTTGGGCATGGAGGTGGTCATTACCGCCCCGCCTTACTTTATGCCGACTGCCGAACATCAAGCCTACTTAAGCCGTACCTACGGCGTATGCTTTGAACCTGAGTTAACCACGGCCTTGCAGGGGGCTAGGTTTGTGTACGGCTTACGCATTCAGCATGAACGCTTGGTGCAACGCATCTCGTTAGAGGATTACACGCAAGCGTATCAACTGACCCCTGCCTTACTGCAACGCTTGGCACACCCCGCCGTTCGGTTTTTGCACCCTGGCCCCGTGAATCGGGGGGTAGAGGCTACCAGTGCCTTGGTGGATGATGCTATTCTCTCGTTGGTACGCCAACAAGTACACAACGGGGTGTTTGCTCGTATGGCGGTGTTGGATTGGTGCTTTAATCCTTATATCAACTCTCAATTTAAATAGCGTAAGAAACGGTTTCTTTTTTTGGGGGGCAATGGGGGCGTTAGCCCCCATTAATAAACCGAGACATTTAACTAATTAAATGGTATACTTTTCTTTTGTTTAGAAAGAGAAGCGTGTGCTATATGAACTGCCCTAAATGTGGAAGTAGCGAAAAATCAAAAGCTGGATTTGTTAAAGATGTACAACGTTGGCAATGTAAAAACTGCCCTTGTAAATATAC
>JBJTUB010000080.1:0-3212 GCA_046080465.1 Vampirovibrionales bacterium
TATTAAAAACGTGCGTCATTGCGAACGTAGTGAAGCAATCTCCTTAGCCTTATCGCTTCTGTACAGGGGATTGCCACGCCTAACGGCTCGCAATGACGTATTTATTGGGAGTGGGGTGCAACTATTTGCAAACAGCCCCTAGGTGCTTTGTTAAATAAATATGAAGAAAGCGTAGAGTAAAGACAACGTTTAAACGTTGAGAACGCTCAAGTTAACACGCTCAAAAGATTTACAAACTTTTAACATGACTATCCATAGCGGAGGGTATTTTTTAGGTATACTATATTATAGTATAAAGTAATCTTAACTCTCCTTATCACAAACGTGAATCATAAACGTGAAAGTGTACCTACATGATGTCTACCTCTCCTTCCACCCTACCCGCTGTTATTCGTGTGGCACACAGCCCCGATTCTGACGATGCGTTTATGTTTTACGCCTTGGCCTCGGGGCATGTGGATACTGAAGGCCTCACCTTTGAGCATATCTTAAAAGATATTCAAACCCTGAATGAAGAAGCCTTTGAAGGCACCTACGAGCTAACGGCCATGTCTTATCATGCCTATGCGTATTTAAAAGATAAGTACGATATTTTATCGGTAGGCTCCAGTATTGGCGATAAATACGGCCCCGTGGTGGTTAGCACTCGCCCCATGAGTAAAGACGATCTGTTAGGCGAAGGTGTTACGATTGCCGTGCCAGGGTTGCTGACGAGTGCCTACCTCTTTTTAAAGCTTTGGCTACCAGAGGCCACAACGGTTGTGGTACCGTTTGACGAAATACCCGATTATGTCAAGGCAGGCAAGGCCGATGCGGGTCTACTAATTCACGAAAGCCAAGTTACTTACATGAACGAGGGCTTTCATCGCATTGTCGATTTGGGGCAGTGGTGGTTTGAAGCCACGAACTTGGTAATGCCCTTGGGCTGCAACGGTATTCGTAAAGATTTAGGCCCTGAACTGATGCAAAAAATAGCCCGTGTGTTATACCGCTCTGTTAAGTGGGGCTTGGATAATCGGGCCGAGGCCTTGGCAGGGTGCAAGCAATATAGCCGTGGCCTACCTGAACAGTTAACCGATAAGTTTGTGGCGATGTATGTAAACGGCATGACGCTGGAAGCCGATATCGAGATTCGTAAGGCGACCCGCCTAATGTTGTCGATGGGGCATCTCAGTGGCTTGATTCCTACGGAAACGGCTCCCATTTTTGTGGATACCGATATGAGTATGGTTTAAGAAGCGTCGGGTAGCCTTTATGCCTTCTCCTGAAACTCCTTCGTCCCCCAAGGGCATCGACTCCAGCCATTCAAGCAACAATGCTTGGGTCGATTTGTGTCGGCAATGTTCATGGTTGCATACCTTGTTGTGTCAATGGCATCAGTTTCGTTATTTTCCTGTAACGCGTCGGCTTTTGTTTATGGCGTGGCAACTGTTAGAGCGTCCGTTGGATGTGTTGTACAAGGCGGCGGCTCAACTTGCCCAACTGTTAGAGGTGTTACTGAAAGGACGACTGTGTAACACCAGTTTTACAGAACAGCTTTACATTAACACGTGGCGAACTTTGCCCATTGCCTTTATTTTAACAGGGTTTACAGGCTTGGTGCTAGGGCTTCAGTTAGCCGAAGAAATGGTTCGGCAAGGGGGCGAAGCCTATGTGGGCGGGCTAATTGCAATGGCCATGGTACGTGAACTTGGCCCCGTGCTAGCAGGCTTTGCGTTACTGGCCTTGGTGGGTTCACGTTATGCGACAGAGCTAGCAGCCATGAACGTAAATAGCCAGCTCGAAGCCCTGCGGATGGTGGGGGTTAGCCCTACACGATATTTAATTTTGCCACGTTTTATGGCGAGCCTTTGTGCCTTGCCGTGGTTGGCCTTTCTTTCTACGGTGTTTGGTTTGGTAACGGCCATGCTGGCCTGTGCCGTGAGTACCAACATGAACCCCTATACGTTTTGGGAGTCGGTGCTGGGGCAGGTAAAACCTTACGATGTGGGGATTCTGTTATTAAAGGGGATTCTTTTTGGTGCTATTATTAGTTTGTTTAGTTGTACCACGGGGGTGTATTCCCTCAAGAATTCTCAGGCTATTGGCCAAGCCGCAACGCAAGCCGTGGTGTGGAGCTTTTTGTTAATGGCCTTTCTTGATTTTGTTTTATCTACTGTATTTTATTGATATAGGAGCTGTTTGCAAATAGTTTTAAACCGCTTCTTTCTTACTTCTTGGTGATAAGTTGCCCTAACGGGCAACGTTGAGAGGCCGTTCCTCCCTCTCAACACTCTCCCCCCTGAGTTATTCTCGGGGCTTCGCCCCTAGATACCCCTGTTTTTATTAGTAATTCTACTGATTTTTAACAATTTAACAAGAGTTAGTTTAGGTTTAGACGAGTTTTTTCAAAACAGCTTTTAGTTAATACTCTCAAAACTTAAATAGCGTATCCCTACGCTTGTCGCCTTGTGTCACCTTCGGTGACGTAGAGAGGCCGTTCGCCCTCGCAATGAAGCACCCAACGCTAGAAGCGTAAAAAGCTACAAAATGGGGTTTATAGGGGCGAAGCCCCTATAAATACTGAAGGGGGAGAGTTTGAGAGGGAGGAACGGCCTCTCAAGATTGCCCGTAGGGCAATGCAAAACGATGAGCTTAGAGACCTCGATAAACCCCTTTTGCAGAGTCTTCTATAACACATCAAACCTTTTTTCGATCGCCCCCTAATAAAGAAGCCCCTGACCCTCATGAGACCCTCGAAACACAAACAAAAACCTAAAAAAAAGCCTTGCCCAATTCCTGAAAGTCGTTTAGGAGGCTTGGAAACCGTGGTCCCCACGTATTTAAAACGTCCCCAAGCGTTAAAGCGTGTGGCCAGTTTGTTGCAGGCTCCTCATCGCAGCCTAGAGCAAGAAAGTGAGCTGTGCCGTTTGGTGGGACTCTTTGCTTTTGATGCCGAAACCTTGTTGGAAGCTGGGGTGGCGTATGAAGTGATTAAGGCTTATGAATATCGCTTAGGGCTTCTATAGAAAGCTCTGCAAAAGGGTTTGTCGAGTGTTCTCAGTCCCTCGTTTCGCATTGCCCTACGGGCAATCTTGAGAGGCCGTTCCTCCCTCTCAAACTCTCCCCCCTTGAGTATTTATAGGGGCTTCGCCCCTATAACCCCTTTTTTCAAAAAGCTGACGCAACCAGCCTTCAACGCTTCATTGCACGCTCGAATGGGTCTTTTGCAG